>JAIRTI010000032.1 GCA_031255035.1 Desulfovibrio sp. | reverse complement strand
GAAGCAATAGGAGACGCCGCGCGATTTTTCCTCGGCGAGAATTTTTCGCGCCCCGCCGATGGTGAGGCCGCGCTCGTGCAGAAGATAGCGGATGCGCTCCAGCAGGGCCAGATGGTCGTTGGTATACAGGCGCTGCCCTTTTTTGGTGCGCAGGGGGATGATGTTCTGGAACTCCGTTTCCCAGAAACGCAGCACATAGCTTTTAAGGTTGAGCAGCGCCGCTGCTTCGCCGATTTTGTACGTTCTGCCCATGCGTGCTCCCGGCCCTCGATACACCCTGTTCACACCGCTATACCACAGAGCGGCGACGAACAAAAGTACAGGATGAGGAAAGGCGGATCGGCGTAGAACCGCTTGCGCGCCAAGGTTCGCAAAAGTCGAGGCCCCGGAGCGGCGATCCGGAGGCAACGCTCAACGGCCGCCGCCAGGCCCTCTTTTTTGTTCAATACCATGATATGTCTTGTGTTTTGCGCCGGTGTCCGTGTTGTCCGGGGGCAGCGCGCTTTCTCCGGGCACGCGGGGAATGACCAGGGACGGGGTGTGTCTGACGTCGGGCGGAAGCGGCGCGGCGGCCGTCGGCGGAGAGGCGTCGGCCGCCGGAGGCTCGTGGCGCAACCGGTAACTGCGCGCTTTGAAGTCGGCCTCTCTGCCCCAGGGGTCGCCGGGGATGTTGCCCTCGTAGCCCCTGGCAAAGTCGCGCGGGGAACGGCCATAAGATGAAGGCGGCGCGGACGAGGGCGACGGGGAGGCCGGCCCCATGCGGGAGACGCCGCCGGTTATGCCCGCGGCCTCGGCGCTTTGCGGGGAGATCAGGGCGAGTATGGCGGCAAGGCCGCAGAGACAGCGGTTCATGATGCTCTCCAAAGGCGGAAGGTGTCCAGGCGATATCGGCAGCATAGCCTCAAAAGAAGGGCCGCGCCATGTTTTTCCGGTCCGCCGGCAATTCTGATTTTGTCGAAGCCAATTTGATCGCATGTGGGCTCCGCCCACACCCGCCAGGGCCTTGCCGGCCCCAGCTTCGTACTTGGACCCGGCGATTGGGTGGCTGATCGTTGTGCTTTGTTGATACGTGTCGCCGGAACCCGAACTGAGGGGGTCCGGGGGAAATCATTTCCCCCGGCGGGGTCCGGGGCAGCGCCCCGGCCGCCGGAGGCATTGCCTTTCACAGTTGGCGAATGAGGGGCCGCAAAAAGCTCATAATGAGAATTGCCGCCGGTCCGCCTCGACAATATCCGGGCAGAGCCTAAAGTCCTCCGCCGGACGCGCCGATAAGTCTTGTGGCGAAGCCTTTCATGGAGGCACACCATGAGCAACATCGTACAAACGGCCGGGACCGTCGCCCTTGAACGGGTCAAGGCGGACATTGTCACCGGCACCCTGGACAAATTGAACAGTCCGGGAGGCAAAAGCAAAAGAAAGGACAAGCTGGGCGGCGTGCTGAGCACCTATGAGTTCAGCCAGGACGTCCTGTCCGCCCACTATGGCGTCAAAGGCGCCATCGTCAACACCAAGGTCGGCAGCGTGACCAAGTAGGCGCAATGCCTGGAGTCATTCACCCGGATCGCCCGGACAGCCATGGGGCGGGGCGACGCCGGCAGCCGGCGCAAGAGGCCGCGCGCTTCGGGGCGCGCGCAATCGCGGGTCCGCCCGCCAACCGCGACGCGGCATTTCGATTCAGCAATCGCGCCAGGAAATGCCGTCGCCGCAGAAGCCACGGGCTTCGCCCGCCGCCTCCGGGCTCTGTAAAAGAGTCCGGAGGCTGTGATTTGAGCCGGCAATTCTCATTATGAGCCTTCGAAAAACAGACAACCCGTAAAAATTGTCGAAGCGAATATGTTTCAATCCACATCCGGCGCCGTCCGCCGGACGACTCCGCCCCGACGGATGGGAGCCGGGTGGATTGCCCCCTCCCTGAAGGAATGGGTTACCTGAAAGGTATTCCCGGCGTTGCCGGGCGTCAAGCTGGCATCTCCCTGAACAGCAATTCTCATTATGGGCCTTTTTGCGGACCCTCATTCGCCAACTGTGAAAGGCAATGCCTCCGGCGGCCGGGGCGCTGCCCCGGACCCCGCCGGGGGAAATGATTTCCCCCGGACCCCCTCAGTTTGGGTTCCGGCTACACGTATCAACAGGGGTCGCCACTTCAGTCCCCCAATCGCCGGGTCCAGGGCCGGCAAGGTCCTGGCGGGTGTGGGCAGAGCCCACATGCGATCAAATTGGCTTCGACAAAATAAGAATTGCCGGCGCTGAAAATTTTTTGCGCCGAAGCCGGAGCGTGTGACGACACCAGTTTACAGCCTCTTCAACACACCGGGAACATCCTCTGGCAGGCGCAGTTCCCGGCCGCGCAGACTCTTCAGGGAGAATGACGGCAAAAGCTCGGCCGGCGCCGCGAGGCGGGCTTCCGGCAGCCACCCGGCCATGGCGGCCAGTCGGCCGCAGACGGCGCGCGAGTCGACGCCGGCGGCGCGCAAAGCCGCCAGGGTCAGACTTTTATGGCGCTTGGCCAGCCGTTCGCCCAGAGCGTCGCGGACCAGCGGCAGGTGACCATACACAGGCGGGACCGCGCCCAGCAGCCGGAACAACAGTATCTGGCGGGGAGCGGACGGCAACAGGTCCGCGCCGCGCACAACCTCGGTCACGCCCATGGCCGCGTCATCACAGGTCACGGCCAACTGGTAGGCGAATACCCCGTCCGAGCGGCGCAAGGCAAAATCCCCGCCGCAGTTGTCGGCTTCCTGCCGGCCAAGCACCGCGTCAATGAAAGACAGCCGGCGCCGGGCCGGACGGACGCCATCGTTCAAATCCGCGAGCGCGCGTTCCACGTCCAAACGGATGCAGGCCCGGCGGCCCGCTGATTCAAGCCGGGCGCGGTCTATATCGTCAAGTTTCCGGCAAGTGCCCGGATAAGGCACGCCCTCGTCGCCGATATGCGGGGCCGAGGCCAGGCCGCGCAAGTCCTTGCGCGTGCAATAGCAGGGGTAGCACAAACCCCGTCCCGTCAGGCCGTCCAGAAAGTCAGCGTAGCGCTCCAGGCGCAGGGACTGAGTATAGGGCCCCACCGGCCCGCCCCTGCTCGCGGCTGGCGCGCCAGGCGTTTCCGGGCCTTCATCCCAGTCCAGGCCGAGCCAGAGCAGATCGGCGACAATAGCTTCGGCAAAGGACGGGCGGGAGCGTTCCGGGTCGATATCCTCCATGCGCAGGACCAGACTGCCGCCACGGGAGCGCGCCGAAAGCCAGGCCGCCAAAAAGGCGAAGGCGTTGCCCAGGTGCAGGTTGCCGGTCGGGCTCGGCGCCAGGCGCCCTCTGGGAACGGAAGGGACAAAGGGCTCGCGCGCAACCGAAGCCTCACGGGCCGGGCGTTCCCTGTCGGCGTTCGGCATCCCGCTCAGCCCTCCGACTTGGGATGGGCCTTGTCATACACGGCCAGGAGATGAGCCAGATTCAAGTGGGTATAGCGCTGGGTGGTGCTGAGCCGCGAATGGCCCAGCAACTCCTGCACGCTGCGCAGGTCGGCCCCGGCTTGAAGCAGGTGCGTGGCAAAGGAGTGGCGCAGCCCGTGGGGCGACACCGCCTCGGGCAGGCCGGCCCGGCGGCAGAGATCGGCAATAACGCGTTGCGCCTCGCGGCGATTGAGCCGCCTGCCGCGCACGCCCACGAACAGCGCCCGTTCGCCCGGTGCCGCCAGTTCGCCACGCCTCTCAAGCCAAAGGCCCAGACGCTCGCGGGCCGTATCCGTCAGCGGCGCCAGACGTTCCTTGCCGCCTTTGCCGAGCACGCGCACGGCTTCGGACTCCGCTGACAGACGCCAGGCGTCCAGAGACAGGGCCTCGGAGACGCGCAGGCCCGAACCGTACAACAGTTCGGCCAGACAGAGGTCGCGGGCGTCAAGAGCCGGGGCCGGGGCCGGGGAAGCGGCCGGCCCCGGAGGGCCGGCGGGCTTGCGCCCGGACCCGGCGTCGAGCAGGGCGAAGGCCTGGTCCACGTTGAGCATGTCCGGATGGCGCTTTTCGGTTTTCGGGTTGCCCAGGCCTTCGGTGGGGAGTGTGCGTATCAGGCGCATGCGGGCGCAAAAACGGAAGAAGGAGCGCAACGACGAGAGTTTGCGTCCCATGGATGTCTTGCTCACGCCCTGGCGGTGCAGTTCGGCCAGGAAGGACTGGACGTGACGGCGGGTCACGGCGGCGGGTTCGGCAAGGCCGGCGTTCCGGCCGGCGAGCAGCGTTTCGAACTGCATGACGTCCTTGCCGTAAGCGGCCACCGTGGCCGGAGAGCAGCCCTTTTCCAGTTCAAGGTGGGCCAGGAACATGTCCACGGCTTCGGGAACGGGCTTTTCCTCGGATTTCACGATAGAACCGCCTACACGTCAAGCTTCAGCCAGACGCGCGCCCCCCAGCCGATGAGAAAGGAGATCAGGGCGACGCTGAAGCTGATGGTGATCATTTCCCGAAAGCCCTTGCTGAAGGATTCTTTGCGCACCACGGAAACAAAGTAGGTGAAGCCGAGGATGACCAGCCCCGCGTTGACCAGACAGAAAAAGAGGGAGAGCAGCGGGTGCGGGAAAAGGGCGTAAGGCGTCAGCAGCAGGGCCACGGTCAGCATGTAGGCGACTCCCGTGTACGCGGCGGCCTTCAAGGGGTGTTTTTCGTTGGGGTCGGCCTTTTTGGCCAGATATTCCGAGGCGGCCATGGACAGGGTGGCGGCAACCCCGGTGATGAAGCCGGCAAGGCCGATCATGGTGTTGTCGTTGAGCGCCAGCGTAAAGCCGGCCAGGGCACCCGTGAGTTCCACCAGGGCGTCGTTGAGGCCGAGGATCATCGAGCTGATGTAACTCAATCCGTCCTCTTCAATCATCCCGGTCAGTTCGGCCTCGTG
The DNA here is from genome assembly GCA_031255035.1 of Desulfovibrio sp. Classification (GTDB taxonomy): domain Bacteria; phylum Desulfobacterota; class Desulfovibrionia; order Desulfovibrionales; family Desulfovibrionaceae; genus Frigididesulfovibrio. Next base: position 919 of record JAIRTI010000032.1, on the reverse strand, counting down.
GCGGGTTTCGTCCTCAAGTATCTCGCGGCTGACGGGCAGGTCCTTGCCCAGATAGCTGTATGTCTTGATGGCGTCGTCCTCGCCGGCTTCCATGAGGTTGACGGTAAAGGTCAGGCCGAATATCCGGGAAAGCTGCGTAAACAGGCCCACCTTGAAGCGGTTCACTTTGGGAGGCCTGTTGGTGAACGCGCCGAGAATGTCGCGGTGCCGCCTTTCGTCGGCGGCTATGGCTTCAAGCAGTTTGCGGTTGTGCTCGGATTTGGTGCGCTTTGCCAGGGCGGCGTAAACTTCGGCGTCCGTGGCTTCCTCGTCGTACATGGTCTCGACCAGGGCGGCTATTTCGGGTTTCATGGCGGTGAGGTTCATACAGGCTCCGGGGCTAAAACGTTGTGTCACGTTGTGCCCCAGATAAGCACGAATTCCGGTTCGTTGGCAAGAGGCGGCCGGGCATGATTTTACACGCCGCCGCCCTTTCTTTTTCTCATTGCCAGACAATTACTTTTTCCCCTATACTTCCGACGACCCGCAGCCCGTTTTGCGAGCCTGAGCGTATTCGCGTCCCGCGCCGCCGCTCCGGGGCGGCGGCGCGTCCAAGCACAAGGAGAACGCCATATGGCATCCACTGATCATACCTGCGTTTTTTACGGGCTCTCCACCTGCGTCCATTGCAGGCACGCCCGTGAGTTTCTTGAAGAACACAATGTTCAATTCGATCTGCACTACGTCGACCTGGCCGAAGGCGACGAACGCAACAGACTGCTGGAAAAAGTGCGCGGCTGCAATCCCGGCGTGTCCTTTCCCACCATCGTCGTTGACAACAAAAAAGTGATTGTGGGCTTTCAGCCGGACACCCTCACGGAGGCTCTGGAACTATGAGCGAGGGGCCTCGGGAACTTGCCCTGAACAAGAAAGAAGCCCG
>JAIRTI010000019.1 GCA_031255035.1 Desulfovibrio sp. | reverse complement strand
CATAGGCAAGAGACCGCGTCCGCCCTGGGTTTTCGCCAGGTAAAAGGCGCCCATCAAAGAGGCCATGCGGCCCGCCACTTCGCTCATGGGTTTGAGCAGGGGCAGGGCACGGCCTTCCGCCACGGTTTCATAGGCCAGGGCGATAATTTTGCGCTCAAGGCAGGCCCTGGTCAACTGTTCGTCGGCCGCGAAGTGAAAATAGGTGTAGACCAGCTGGTTTTCCCGCATTCTCGGGTATTCCCCGGCCAGAGGCTCCTTGACCTTGACGATCATGTCCGCGGTGGCCCACACGTCCTCGGCCTTGGGCAGGATTTTCGCGCCAACGCCAACATATTCGTCATCCGTCAGGGCGGAACCGAGACCCGCGCCCTGTTCAACGAACACCTCATGCCCGGCCTGGATATAGGCCTGGGCCGCGTTGGGGGTTAAACCCACACGATTTTCATTGTTTTTTATTTCTTTCGGGCATCCGATCTTCATAACCTCAATCTCCTTTGCGCCTCTCGCGCCGTTGATTGACGACCGCCGCTGCCGGCGCACCATACACCGGAGGGCAGAAGATATACACTATCACGAGCCCGAGTCCGTTGGCAACATGCCTACGCGCCGCGAAGACATGTCGAGCGAAAGATAACGGAAAAAGAAAAAACGGAAGGTCGGGAAAGGGATCAGCCGCCCGCGCCGGGCCGGATTCTGGCCCATATGTTGTGCAAGGGGGCACGGGGAAACGGCGCGAAGATCAGGCAGAGAGCAAGATACAGCGGCGCAAAAACAAGGCCGCACACGCAAATTTTCACGGCCGCGCCCGCCAGCGAGGTTTCGGCGAAAAAGCGCCCGGCTGCGGACATGGCCAGATGAGCGGCAAAAGCCGGAGGCAGACAGCAGATAAGGGCCGCGGCCGCCTTGCGGGCAAGCCCGGCAAGCCCCCGGCCGCCAAAGCGCCGCTTCCAGGCAAGGCAGAGAATCAGGGTGTACAGAGCCACCCCGGCGGACCCGGCCAGGGCCACGCCGGGCGCGCCCAAGCCTTTGGCCCCGTACCAGTACAAAGGCAGACTGATCACTGTGGCCGCTGTTCCGGCCAGGGCCGGGGTAAGGGTATCCTGACGGGCGTAAAAGGCCCGGCCCACAATCTGCTGTACGGCCCAAAAGCCCACCGCGCCAAGCATCAGCGCCAGCAGCAGGCCCGAGCGCCCGGCATCGCCGGCGCTAAAGCCCCCCTGCTGGAAGATAAGGCGCATGATGGGTTCCGCCGCCACCAGCATGCACAGGGAAAGGGGCAGGGCCACCAGCAGCGTGTTGGAAACCGCCTTGTTCAGGCTGCCGTCAAAGCGCTCCTGTTCTCCCGACGCGGCCAGCGCGGCCAGAAAAGGATACGACGCAAGCCCGGCCGCCTGGGCGACAACGCCCACAGGCACCAGCATGATGCGTCTCGCGTAGTTCAACAGGCTGACCCCGCCTTCGCCGGTCAGGGAGCCGAAAATGCGCACAAACTGCTCGTCAAGGGCCACAATGGACTGGCCGAGCATGAGCGGCAGGGCCAGCAGCAGCACTTTTTTCATCAGCGGGTGTTTGAGGTGAGGACTGAAAACAAGTCCGCCGCGCTTCGCGGCCAGCACCGGCAAAAGCAGGCTGCCCAGGGCCGCGCCCAGCGGCACGCCCCAGCAAAAGCCTTCCATGCCCAAAGACGGCGCGGCGTAAATAACGGCAACACCCGCAAGGATGATGCAAGCGTTGTACACCAGGGGGCTCAGGGCGGGCACGGCGAACTGCCTGCGGTGATACAGCAGGGCGGTAAAGCAGGCGCCGGGCAAAAAGCAGGCCTGGGCGGGCAGGATGATGCGCAAAAAAGAGGCCAGCCGGGCCTGATCCCTCGGGGAAAAGCCGGGCGCGACCAGCGGCGCTATCCAGGGCGCGGCCAGCCAGGCCGCCAGAGTCAGAAGGCCGATGGCCAGAGCCGCCCAGCACACGGCCGAGGAAAAAAAGCGCCAGGCGTCGCGCTCATCGCCGGCAAAGGCCCTGGCCAGAAGCGGCACCAGGGTGATGGAAAAATAGCCGCCAGCCAGCAGGTAGTTGAGGAAATCGGGCGCCACAAAGGCGGTAAAATAGATGTCCGCTTCCGCGCCCGCGCCGAAATAGTAGGAAATGACCTTGTCGCGCACCAGTCCCAGAATACGGGACAAAAAAACGCTGATGCCCAGGGCGGCGGCGGCAAGGCCCATGCCCTGTGTGCGTGTCAAAAAGGACCGGCGCTCCCCGGACATACGGACTCCGTGCTTTTCCGCCCCTATATGCCATGATCATGCCGCAGTCCAGCCCGTTGACATCCGCGCTGGTCTTTATGGAAGCGCTACGTTTTCGTTTTGGCGTTGTTGCCGCGTCTTTTTTGAAGGGGGGCAGGAGCGAAGAGTCCAGCCCGCCCTGCAAAAAAGCCTTGCGCCTGGCCAAAACGAAAACTTAGCGTTTACCGGGTGTTGCCCACACTCCACAAACAAAATATTAGGGGCTGTCCTAGATAACTAAAAAATTCTAGGCTCCACCCATGAGAAAAAGTCGATTAAGTTCGTACAAACAAAATAAGCTTATGGAGCTTTTCGTAGCTGGTGCCACAGCCCGAACAGCTTCGGCTTTAGTTGGAGTTAATAAGACTACAGCCAGTTACTATTTTCATCGCTTGCGGCAGCTAATCCATGACGCCAGTGAACATTTGGAAATGTTTTCTGGTGAAATAGAAGCCGATGAGTCCTACTTTGGTGGGACTCGTAAAGGCAAGCGAGGACGAGGAGCAGCAGGTAAAATACCTGTATTTGGCCTACTGAAACGCAATGGCAAAGTTTATACGGTGATAATTTCAGATGCCAAAAGTAATACATTGCTTCCTCTTATACGGGAAAAAGTATGCCCGGACAGTATAGTTTACACAGACTCATTCAAAGGATATAATGCTCTAGATATAAGCGAATTCAAGCACTATCGCATTAACCACAGCGAGTTATTTGCCGACAAGTTTAATCACATTAACGGAATAGAAAACTTTTGGAACCAGGCTAAGCGTAATTTGCGTAAATTTAACGGTGTTCCCAAAGAGCATTTCCATCTCTTTTTGAAAGAGTGTGAGTGGCGCTTTAATAACAGTGACCCAAAAGAACAATTATTAATGTTAAAACAAATGGTTAAGAACAAATTAAACTAGTTATCTAGGACATCCCCTTTTTTTTTGCCGCGCCTGTTTTTTTTATTGAAATTGAAATTGATTTTCGATATCAAGGAAGCGCGGCCTGTCTGTTTCCGAACAGGGACAAAAATTTTCCCTGCTCCGCCGTACACGGCCTTGCCGGGGCGGTCCGTTATGCCGATTCCGAATTGAAACGGCCATGACCTTACAACTATTTACGCTTGAAACAGTTCG
>JAIRTI010000139.1 GCA_031255035.1 Desulfovibrio sp. | reverse complement strand
GGCCGGTACAGGTGTAGACGGCCCAGTCGGTCATCTCGCTGGTCAGAAAGGCGCAGAGGCTGGCCACGGCCACGGCCGGGCTCGCCATGAACCAACTGAGCGCGCCGCCCGCGAGCATGGCCAGCAGCACCCGGTGGCCGATCTCTCTCTGGGCGTAATCGCGGATAACGAAAACAAAGCCGACCACCAGGGCCACCGGCGACCAGCTTTCACCGCCGGGCAGGTGGAGAAGCGGCGCCACGTCAAAGGCGTAATTGACCAGGACCACCGAAAAAATATAGAGCAGGGCGAATTTCATGGAAACATCCGCAATGAAGCAAGGGAAATGATTTAAAAAACGCCAGTTTGACATCTTGTTTGTGGAGTGTGGGCAACACCCTGGAAGCAAGGGACAATACGCCAAGACCTGGCGCCAGGCAAGTCCGTCTTGCCCGGACCAGCAATTCTAATTATGGAAAAACTTGTTCTTTACCCGACCTCTGAACTGCGCTACATTCGAAGGCAGCGAAGCGCCCTTCGGGGCTTCATAGGGAATCTCGTGCAAAGCGAGAGCGGACCCGCCGCCGTAAACCGCGTATATTGTTCTTTTCCCAAGAGCGCCACTGAGAAATCGGGAAGGCCGGAAGGAACTGCGGATAGCCGGAAGACCTGCTTCGCCATCGTCTTGAGGACGGACCGACGGCAACGGGGCCTTTGCCGCCAGGTTCATTTGCGGGGATAAATACGCATTCCTGCCGGCCGTTTTCGGCCGGCAGTTTTTTTACGCCGTTTTTTCACCCTTCACCGCCCCTATTACCTCCGGGAGCACCATGTACACGTCCATCAAAAAACGCCACGGCGAAACCGTCGTTTTTGACGCCTCCAAAATCACCGCGGCCATTGCCAAGGCCGGCAAAGCCACGGGGCAGTTTGACGACCGGGAGGCCAGACGCCTCACCTTGCGCGTGCTTAAATACGCCGAGCACATGCGCCTGCCCGACCCGCCGGGGGTGGAGGATATCCAGGATATCGTCGAAGAGGTGCTGCTGGAATCCTCGTTCCGTAAAACCGCCAAGGCCTATATTCTCTACCGCGAGCAACGCGCCCGAATGCGTTCGCTGGCGGCCAGGGCCAACCTGGAACTCATGGACGGCTACCTCGACAAGCTGGACTGGCGGGTGCGCGAAAACAGCAACATGGGTTTTTCCCTCCAGGGCCTGAACAATTTCATATCCTCGGACGTCACCTCCGAATACTGGCTGCGCCGCATCTATACCCCGGCCATCCGCAAGGCCCATGCCTCGGGCGACATGCACCTGCATGACCTCAACCTCTTGTCCGTGTATTGCGTCGGCTGGGACCTGGCTGACCTGTTGCGCGAAGGCTTCAAAGGCGTTGCCGGCAATGTTGAAAGCGCGCCGCCCAGACATTTCCGATCGGCTCTGGGGCAACTGGTGAACTTCTTTTATACCCTGCAAGGGGAAGCCGCCGGGGCCCAGGCGGTTTCCAGTTTCGACACCCTGCTCGCGCCCTTCATCCGGGCCGACGGGCTTTCGCCCGCCGAAGTCAAGCAGGCCTTGCAGGAGTTCGTGTTCAACATCAACATCCCCACCAGGGTCGGCTTTCAGACGCCCTTCACCAACATCACCCTGGACATGGACGTGCCCCTGCTGCTGAAAAACAGCCCGGTGGTCGTCGGCGGCCGGGAGCGGGACACGGTCTACGGCGATTACCAGGCGGAAATGGACGTGCTGAACCAGGCCTTCGCCGAAGTGATGATGGAAGGCGACAACAAGGGCCGGGTCTTCACCTTCCCCATTCCCACCTACAACATCACCAAAGATTTTGATTGGCATTCCCCCCGGTTCGAAGCCGTCTGGAAGATGACCGGGCGTTACGGCATCCCCTATTTCTCCAACTTCGTGAATTCCGACATGTCGCCGGACGACGCCCGCTCCATGTGCTGCCGTCTGCGCCTGGACAACCGGGAGTTGCGCAGGCGCGGGGGCGGCCTGTTCGGCGCCAACCCGCTTACCGGCTCCATTGGCGTGGTTACCCTCAACCTGCCGCGCCTCGGGCTTGAAAGCGGCGACGAGGACGCCTTCCTGGCGCGCCTCGACGCACTCACCGACCTTGCGGTCGAAAGTCTGCGCATCAAGCGCAAGGAACTGGAACGCTTCACCGAAGGCGGCCTGTATCCCTACACCACCTTTTACCTGCGCGACGTCAAGGCCCGCACCGGGCGCTTCTGGACCAACCACTTTTCCACCATCGGCATCATCGGCATGAACGAAGCCTGCCTGAACCTGTTCGGCAAGGGCATAGCCGACGACCAGGGCCGGGCCTTTGCTCTGCGCGTTATGGACCATATGCGCGAGAAGCTGGCGCGCTCCCAGGAGGAGAGCGGCGACTTTTTCAACCTGGAAGCCACCCCGGCCGAAGGTGCCAGCTACCGCCTGGCCCGCCTCGACCTTGAGCGCTTCCACAGCGACGCCCGTTTCGCCAACACAGAGGCCGTGCGCATGGGTGCCGCGCCCTTTTACACCAATTCCACGCATCTGCCCGTCAACCATACGGACGACTTTTTCGAGGCCCTGGACCTTCAGGACGCCCTCCAGAGCCGCTATACCGGCGGCACCGTCCTGCACGGTTTCGTCGGCGAGGAAATCCCCGATGCCCGCGTGGTGCGCGACCTGGTGCGCAAAATCACCGCCCACTACACCCTGCCCTATTTCACCATAACCCCCACCTTCAGCGTGTGCGCCGACCACGGCTATCTCAGCGGCGAAACCGCCGTGTGCCCGGAATGCGGCAAGGAAGCGGAGATTTATTCACGCGTGGTCGGCTACCTCAGGCCGGTCAAACGCTGGAACGACGGCAAGCAGCAGGAATATTCCATGCGCCGCGAATACAAACACGAAGAACGGCAGGCACCCTCCAAAGAGGACCGGGCCGTTTCATGACGCAAGCGATGGTCCTGGCCGGGCTGCACAAGTTGACAGCCATCGACTACCCCGGCCTGGCCGGGGCCACCGTCTTCACGCAGGGCTGCAATTTCCGTTGTCCCTATTGCCACAACCAGCAACTGATCAGCCGGAAGGCGGTGCCGTCCCTGCCCGTTCAGGAGGCGCTCGACTTTCTGCGCAAACGCGCGGGCCTGCTGGACGCCCTGATTGTCTCCGGCGGAGAACCCACGCTCCAGCCCGGTCTGGCCGGTTTTTGCCGCGAGGCGAAGGCCCTTGGCTACAAAATCAAAATCGACAGCAACGGCAGCCGGCCCGAGGTCCTTCAGCGGCTTTTGGACGCCGGACTTGTCGACTACATCGCCATGGACGTCAAAACCCCGGCCAGGGAGTACGCCAGACTGTGCCCGGAAGCGGACGTCGGCGGGGCGGTGCTGCGCAGCGCCGCCCTTATCAGGGAGAGCGGCATCGAGCACGAATTCCGCACCACCTGCGTCAGCCCCTTTGTCGGCCCGCGCAATGCCGGGGATTTTCTGGCTCTGGTCGGGGACGCCTCCCTCTGGTATCTGCAAAAAGCGACCGTTGACGGCGTAATGGCGGGCCGGGGCCTTTCGGCCCTCAGCAGGAACGACATGAAAACCCTGGCCGCGAACAGCGCCACTGTCCGCTCCCATGCCGCGCGCATACGGGGGGAAGCATAGAGCATTTCACACACGAAACGCGCTGCAGGGATTTGTCCGCAAATCCTTGCAGCGCAACAGGAGCAGGCGGGCTTTGCCCGCCGTAAGCGAACTGTTTCAAGCGTTAATTGCTATAGAACAGTCAAAGCTTCAACAGGGCTTCGCGAAGGCTCATCAGCTTGGGCAACAGGGCGGCATAACAGTTGCGGGCCTCTTCCCGGTTTTCGTTCCGACAGAGCTTTTCCAGCGCCGCGCATTCCATGCGC
>JAIRTI010000096.1 GCA_031255035.1 Desulfovibrio sp. | reverse complement strand
GTTCGGCGAAGTCCTCAGCTATGTGCTGGCCGCCAAGCTTGACGGCAAAGTCAGCACCAAGGAAAGCCAACTGGCCCTGGCCAGCCGCTATTTCGCTGAAAAACACAATGTCGGCGATTTGGCGGAGCCCATCGTTAGCGAAGTGCTTGAAGGCCGGACCTGAAAACCCCTGGGCTATAGCGATTGACTTTGAAAGGCAATGCCTCCGGCGGCCAAAGGGGCGCTGCCCCTTTGGAATCCCCGCCAGGGGAAATGATTTCCCCCGGACCCCTCAGTTTGGGTTCCGGCTGCGCGTGGCAACAGGGCGCCACTTCAGTCACCCATTCGCCGGGTCCAGGTACGGAGCTGGGGCCGGCAAGGCCCTGGCGGGTGCGGGCAGAGCCCGCATGCGATCAAATTGGCTTCGACAACGTTTCAATGTTAAAACGCTCCAGCCAAAACGAAGAATCAGCGTTTGCTTAATTATAATATCGCCAGATCAGCGACACAAACAGCAGGCCGAGCGAGAACAGGAGCATGCGCCGGACGATTTTGGGTCCGCCGCGCAGGGCCATGCGGCTGCCCAGTATGCTGCCGGTCATGTTGGCCAGAGCCATGGGCACGGCCACGAAAAAATACACTTTGCCGTTGAACAGAAAGACAAAAAGGCTGCTGATGTTGGAAGCCAGGTTGAACACTTTGGCCGTGCCCGTGGCGGCAATGAGGTTCAGGCCGAGAATAAAATGCAGGCCCAGCAAAAGAAAGCTGCCCGCGCCCGGACCGAAAAAACCGTCATAAAAGCCGATGGCGGAGCAGAAAAGAGGGGTCGCCACATACAGGGCCGGCCAGCCCGCTTTTTTTTCCTGCGCGCCCCGGCGTACCGGGACAAAGGTCATGAGCGCCGCGAAGGGCAGAAGAAAAAGGATCACCTTGCCAAGGGCGGCGTTGTCCACCATCAGAGCGACTTCGGAACCGGCGGCCGAGCCGGCGAAAGCGAACAGAAAGCCGACTCCGGCCACGCGCCAGGCGATGGCCCGGTTTCTCGCGTAAGTGAGAAAGGCGGCCGTGGTGCCGACGGTGGACATCAATTTGCCGGTGCCGAGGGCGAGGTGCGGGGGCAGCCCGGCCAGCAGCGTGACCGGCAGGCTGATAAGCCCGCCGCCTCCGGCGACGCTGTCGATGAAGCCGGCGAAAAAAGCGGCGGCCATCAGAAAAACCAGGGCCAGATAGCCGAGATTGAGAGGATCGAGGGTTTCCACGGTAGGCCTGGCGTCCGGTGCTGGAGCGCTATTTGCTGAAAATGTATGAATGCTTGGCCGCGAGGCCCGCGCTTCGGGCGGCCAGACGGTCGGCGATATGCGCCACGGTGTCGGCCGTGACAACGCCCGTTTCGTGGGCGAGGTAATTGCTGAGCACGTTGGAGCGCTCGGAATACAGCCAGACAATGCTGTAGATCGACCCCACCCCTGGTCTGTCGGAAAATTCCGAAGCCGAGGCGATGAGAATCCGCAATTTCGGGACGTCCTTGTCGCTTAACAGGAAAAGCGTGCCGCTGTTAAAAATTTCTTTCAGGCTATATGCGAGCTTGGCCCCGAGGCTGTCCGTGCCTTCATGCTCGACGGCGATGGGCGTGGCCCCGGCCTTGATGGCCTCTTTGGCCGCGGCCGCCTTGGCCGTATCCGTATCGGCGGCCGGGTTGCCTTCGGCGGCGGCGGGCGCGCGCACGCTGCTTTGCGCCGCATGGACGCCGGAAGAAAGCGGGCCGCACAGCGCGAACAGCGCCATCGCGCCATAGAGCAACGCGTACGCCAGGGGGCGGGTCGAGGCCTTTGAGAGCGGTTTCTTCACGGTTCTTCTCCTTTACGGGCCATTGGCGAACGACAATGTTTTTCCGCCAACGCGCCCTTCGCGACGGCGCAAAACCCCCGCGGGTTTCATCGTGCTTGCTTATGCAAGTAAGCACTAGTGCAATCAATGGGAAAGGTCAATAAACAGCAATTCTCATTATGAGCCTTTTTGCGGTCCTTCATTCGCCAACTGTGAAAGGCGATGCCTCCGGCGGCCGGGGCGCTGCCCCGGACCCCGCCGGGGGAAATGATTTCCCCCGGACCCCCTCAGTTTGGGTTCCGGCTGCGCGTAGCAACAGGGCACAACTACAGTCACCCAATCGCCGGGTCCAGGGACGAAACTGGGGCCGGCAAGGCCCTGGCGGGTGTGGGCAGAGCCCACATGCGATCAAATTGGCTTCGACAAAATCAGAATTGCTGCCGCTTCTTCCCGGTGGCAGGGCCTGTGGCGGGCTGAGGCGCGGATTTTGTCACTTTTTGCCCTTGATTCCGGCAATGGCGGCCTCTTTGGCCTTTTTCAGAATTTTAGCGCGGATGTTCTCAAAGCGGAAGAGGGTGCGCAGTCCGGCGATGGTCACCGCCAGGACCGAAACCACAAAAAACAGGGCTTTTTGCACAAGCCAGCGGTCGCGGGAGATGACGCTGACCGCGAAATCAAAGCCCAGCTTGTCTCCGTAAAGCATGAAGAGCGGCAAAACCACAAAGATCAGGATGATGCCTATGGCCTCAAGCCAGAGAAAGGTCTGCACCAGAGAGAGCAAAAACAGGGTGGCGTCGCGTACGATGCGCAGAAAGCGCAGTCGGCCTTCCAGCTTCGTGAGGCGTTCCTCTTCCTTTTCGCACAGGGTCTGGGCTTTTCTGAAGGCTTCGGGCGTATGGAAGTTGGCCGTCGCGGCCCAGTTGAGGTTCCGCACGCCTTCGTTATAGCTGCGGTTGAACTCCACCAGGGTTTTGGGAAAGGGGAACCAGGCCGATTCCTCGTGAATCACTTTCAAGCGATTGGCAAAGGAGCGGAAGCTGTTTTTGAAATTCCGCGCTTCCTGCATGACATGGGCCTGGATGTCGTGCTCAATCTGGACCCTGCCGTCGGCAAGCATTTGGAAGGCCACATAGTTTTTGACGGAAGCCAGCGACAGTACCTTGTCGATGCGTTCCGCCGTTTCCAGGGCGAAGGCGTTGTCCGGCAGAAACCAGGTCGCCAGGTCTTCGCGCATGCGGGTGAGGTTGGCCTCTTCCTCCGCGGCGCGTTGCTCCATGGCGGTCCACAAAGAGTTGAGGCAGGACATGACCTGGATGTAACCGCGCTCCATTTCCGGGTCGACAAGGGCTTTGTTGAAAAAGTGGCCGCTTTTGTCGATCAGGGCGACAAGGCAATTCAGGGCCGGTTCGGTGAAGCCGCTTTTAATCCAGCACAGGGCCTTGCGGTATTCGGCGTCCAGCCAGGCCGGGCAGGCCCTGGAGATCTGGTCGTACAGTATTGACGCCTGGCTGTAGAGTCCTCGGCTTTCCAGAGAGCGGGCCTGCAACAGCGAGTGCCAGGCCTGGACGATGGGGTGCGGGCTGCTCAGTTCGGCGTCTTTCCAGTGTTTTTCGGCCTTGTCCAGTTCGCCGTCTTCCATGGCCAGAAAACCGCGCAGACTGTTGATCCGGAAATCTTTGGAATATCGTATGGATATAGTTTGAAGTTTTTCTTTCAATTCCTCGCGGTCCATGCCGGCAAAGCCTTCGAGCAGATGCCAGACAGGATTATCGCCAACCGACGCCAGATCTTTGGCGGCTTTTTTCAGGTCCTTGTTGCGGGCCCTCCAGAAAAAGTTGATCGCCCGCAACTGCACAGGCCACACGATATCGTAAAAGGCCTTGAGCATGACGGAGCGCTCGCTGTTTTCCCTGAGTTCGGCAGCGATGACGGTTTCCCTGGCTTCGTCGTTTTCGCATCCCTCAAGCATGGCGTTTACGTCGCGCACGGCCTGGCGCATGGCGTCAAAATCAAGGCGCGCCACCCTGGGCCAGATGCTGGACTGGCTGGCCTCAATGCGGCGGGAAGGGCATTTGGCGCTCTCGTGGCTGCGCTGGCCGCAATAAAAGCACTGGTTGTAGCCGCCCATCACCAGGTTTACGGGCGCAAGCTGCGGCAGGGCCGCGCCCGCTTCGTTCTCGTCGCCCGCCAGACTGATGCTGGCCCAATCGTCGGGGCTTTGGCGCACGGGAGCGAAAAGTACCTCATGCGCGGCAAACTCGTCGCCGAGCGTCAGGGCGTTGCGCATGGACATGTGGGGGTAGTCCGGCACCAGGTGTTCCCAGGCGACGCCGACTTTCGCGGGCAGGTCCTCGTTCAGGGTCATGCCTCTTCTGTCTACCACCGCCAGAACGCACGGCCAGTATTGTCCGGGGGCCTCGGTTTTGAGCCTGTCGACAAGGGTCAGGTAGTCCCGGCACCAGTCCTTGATCTGGCGCATGCTCTCCAGCGGAAACATGAGGTAAAAGTCGTGAATGGAGAAGCGGAACTTGTTGCGCTGAAGCACGGCCTCCAATTGCGTCAAAAACTCCCGCCATCCGGAAAGAAAATCCTTGTCCTGGGTGGTGCCGACCGGGTGCAGCACGGCATACCATGAAAGCGGCGACTGGTACGGCAGACGGGAATCAACTTCAAGCAGCGACCACAAGGCCGGAGCGGGGTTTTTGTTGGCGCCGTCTTCCAGGAGCTTCAGGCCCGGCAATTTTTCCACGGTTTCGGCGAGAGATTTGTGGACCCATATCTGGAATTCCTTCGGCGCCGTCAACTCCTGCTGCCAGAGGGCTTCATCCAGAATCAGCGCCTTCCGGCCGCGCCTGTCGGACTGAAAGCGGGCGGGAAACACTTCCAGGGCCAGGGTCAGGGCGTTGAATCTGGCCCACACGCCCAGACGCGCGACCGCAAGCATGACGTCCGTGGAAAAAAAGAACCACAGCGCCTGGGCCGGATCTTCGGCGATTTTTAATCCGCCGTAGTCTTCAAGGGTCTGGACAACCACCGGGTTGACGTTGCCCTGCCAAAGCATGCGCAAGGCATAGCCGTCGGCCTGGACTTGCAGTTCGCCGATTTCCCCGAGTTGTTCGCGTAAGCTGTTGAGTGTGACCATAGTGTGTTT
>JAIRTI010000002.1 GCA_031255035.1 Desulfovibrio sp. | reverse complement strand
CAGGTTGAACCTTCGGACGCGCTTCGTTACGGGCGTCATTCCGGCAAGCTGCCTTCGCATCTGCTGCAATTCTCCAAGGACAAAAAGCCGGTGGTGGTCTGGAACATGACCCGCCGCTGTAATCTCAAATGCGTCCACTGTTACGCCAAAGCCCTTGAGGAGGAAGGCACGGATGATATTTCCACCACGGCCGCCAAGGCCCTGATTGACGACCTTGCCGCCTACGGCGCGCCGGTCATGCTCTTTTCAGGCGGCGAGCCGCTGGTGAGAAAAGACCTGGTGGAACTGGCCCACCACGCCGTGGGCAAGGGCATGCGCGCCGTCATTTCCACCAACGGCACCCTGATCACCAGGGACAAGGCCCGCGAACTCAAGGAAGTGGGGCTTTCCTATGTGGGCATCTCCCTTGACGGCGGCGAAAAAGTGCATGACAAATTCCGCAAGACGACCGGCTCTTTCAAAAAAGCCCTTGAGGGCATTGAGAACTGCCGGGCCGAGGGACTCAAGGTCGGTCTTCGCTTCACCATGAACAAACGCAACGTCGGCGAAGTGCCCGTGCTTTTCGACCTGCTGCGCGACCTTGAAGTGCCCCGCATCTGTTTTTACCACCTGGTCTATTCGGGCCGGGGCTCGGAGCTTATCAAGGAAGACCTGGACCACGCCGAAACCAGGGCCGTCCTTGATCTGATCATGGACCGCACCAGGGAGCTTTTTGACCAGGGCAAGCCCAAGGAAGTGCTCACCGTTGACAACCACGCCGACGGCCCCTACCTGTGGATGCGCATGCGGCGCGAGGATCCCAAGCGGGCGGAAGAGGTGTTCGAACTGCTTCAGTACAACGAAGGCAACAGTTCCGGGCGCGGCATCGGCTGTATTTCCTGGGACGGCCAGGTGCATGCCGACCAGTTCTGGCGCAACCACAGCTTCGGCAACGTGCTGGAGCGGCCGTTCTCGGCCATATGGGACGACCCGGCCATCGAACTGCTGCGCAAGCTCAAGGACAAAAAGGCCCATGTGGGCGGGCGCTGCGCCAGGTGCCGCTTCCTGAATATCTGCGGCGGCAACTTCCGGGCCAGGGCCGAAGCCTTTCACGGCGACATCTGGGCCGAAGATCCGGCCTGCTACCTGACGGATGAGGAAATAGGCATCAAATAACGCCGTACCGCGAACCACTCAGGGGAGACGGCGGTCGGGCTTTCGCGCCGCCGTCTCCCGGCCGGATTTTCCCTATGGACGCCGATTCCTCCCCGCTCTTCCGCCTTGACGGCGTGACCTGCACCCACCAGGAAGGACAAGCCCCTGTCTTAGCCGACCTTTCGCTCGCCTTGAAGCCCGGAGAGTGTATCGGCATCGTCGGGAAAAACGGCAGCGGCAAAAGCACGCTTCTGCACATCGGCGCGGGCCTCATCACGCCGGAACGCGGACGGGTGCTGTTCAATGAAAAGGAATGCCTGAACGAAGCCGATTTCGCCGAAGCCCGCAAAGGGCTCGGCTATCTTCTCCAGCATGCCGAGGATCAGCTTTTCTGCACCACGGTCCTTGAAGATGTGGCCTTCGGCCCGTACAACCTCGGCTATTCCGAGGCCAGGGCCGAAGATATGGCCAGGGCCGCGCTGGCGGACCTTAGCCTGTCGCACCTGGCCGACCGCAACGGACAACGCCTTTCCGGAGGCGAGCAAAAACTCGCGGCCCTGGCCAGTATCCTGGTCATGGACGTGGACATGCTTTTTCTTGATGAACCCACGAACGACCTGGACGAAGGGGCCAGAGAGATGCTGATGAACGTGCTGGAGCGTTTCCGCCTGCCCTCCCTGGTGGTGTCCCACGACCTGCCCTTTCTGCGCGGCCTCTGCACCCGCTTCTGCCGGCTTGAAAACGGCACCTTGACGGATCTGCCCGCGCCGCCCTCCTGTTGCCGCTGAAGAAGCAAAACGCGCCCGGTCCCTCCCGGCCAGTCCATTTTCCCGCGCAACCGGAGAAAATCTTTTTCTTCTTGTGATTGGTCTCTAAAAGATTTAAATTAGTGACTAGGGTACGGAATATCCTTCCCGCCCTTTGTCCGCAACCCATGAGGACAAGCCATGAAATGTATTCCCGTCAGAGACGCTGTGGGTCTCACTCTCTGCCACGACATCACCGAAATAATCCCCGGCAGCAAAAAAGGCGCCGCCTTGTTACGCGGTCACGTGGTGCGCGAGGAAGATATCGAGCACCTTCTGCGCCTTGGGAAGGAGCAGCTCTACGTGTGGGAAGACGAAGGCAATGGCGAAGTGCATGAGGACGACGCCGCCCGGCGCATGGCCAAGGCCTTTGCCGGCCCCGGCATTACCTACGGTGAGCCGCGCGAAGGCCGCATCAACTTCAAGGCGGCGCGCCGCGGCCTTTTTTCCATCAATCTCGAACTGCTGGACCGGGTCAACAGCATTCCCCACGTCACGCTGGCCACGGCCCATTCCCTTCAGGCCGTCAACAAGGGCCGCGCCCTCGCGGGCACTAGGGTCATCCCCCTGACAGTGCCGGAAACCACGGTCAGAGCCGTGGAGGAATGCTGCAAAGGGGCCTACGCGCCGCTGCTCTCCGTCCTGCCGTATAAAAGGCGCCGGGTAGCCATTGTCACCACGGGCAGCGAGGTGTTCGAGGGCCGCATCAAGGACGGCTTCGGCCCGGTGCTGCGCGCCAAGTTCAAAGACTGGGGCTCGGTCATCCACTCGCAGCGGATCGTGCCCGACCAGACGGAGGTCACGGCCGAGGCCATCCTCGGGGCCATCAAGGCCGGCGCGGACATGGTCTGCGTCACCGGCGGCATGAGCGTCGACCCGGACGACAAGACCCCGGCGGCCATCCGGGCCGTGGGCTGTGAGGTCGTCACTTACGGCGCCCCGGTTTTTCCGGGGGCCATGTTCATGCTGGGCTACAAGGACCTGGTGCCGGTGCTGGGGCTGCCAGGCTGCGTCATGTTCCACAGAGCCAGTATTTTCGATCTGATCGTGCCCCGCATCCTTGCGGGCATGCGTATTTGTTCGCGGGACATAGCCCGTCTCGCGCACGGCGGTTTTTGCGAAGCATGTGCCGAATGCCGCTTTCCGGTCTGTTCCTTCGGCAAGGGCTGAGCGCCTTCAACCGCCTTCGGGCGGCGGCCGTTTAAAGATTCCGGAACGACGTTCGTCCTCTCGACAGTACAACCAGGTTTGCGAAACAAGGAGTGAACGATGATCCAGAAACGCTTTTTTCTGAACGGCGCCGAGCACAACGTCTTTGTCGATTCGGAGGAAAAACTCGTCACCGTGC
>JAIRTI010000038.1 GCA_031255035.1 Desulfovibrio sp. | reverse complement strand
CCCCCCGGCCCCCCCCAGTTTGGGTGCGGGCTGCGCGTACCACCAGGGCACCACTCCCGTCACCCATTGGCGGGGTCCTGGGCCGGCCGGGCCCTGGCGGGTGTGGGCAGAGCCCACATGCGATCAAATTGGCTTCGACAAATTAGAATTGCTGCCGCAAATCCTTGCTTTCCTGTGCTTCGTCAGGAGACCGGGGGCAAAAAGGGGCTCAGGGACATGCGGTTTTCACCGTCCGTATTCCGCCTTTTTCGCGGCAATTTGTTTTTGGTGTTTCCGCCGGGCGTTCCGGAAGACTTGACCGAAGCCTTTTTCCCGCGTTTTTCGGAAAAGGCCAGGGCGATCACGTCGGCCAGGTTGTCCATCGGGTGCACGGCAATCTTGGAGAGCAGGTCCTGGGGTATCTCCTCAAGGTCTTTTTCGTTCTGTTTGGGGATGATCACATCGCCGAGCCCGCGCGCCACCGCGGCCAGAATCTTTTCCTTGATGCCGCCCACGGGCAGCACCCGGCCGCGCAGGGTGATTTCGCCGGTCATGCACAGGCTGTCGCGCACCACTTTTCCGCTCAGGGCCGACACCAGGGCTGTGGCCAGGGTGACGCCGGCCGAGGGGCCGTCCTTGGGGGTGGCGCCGGCGGGCACGTGCACATGGACATCCAGCTTGCTGTTGAATTCCGGGTCGATGCCGAGTTCCCGCGCATGGCTGCGGGCGTAACTGACCGCCGCCTGGGCGCTTTCCTTCATGACCTCGCCGAGCTGTCCGGTGAGGGTGACGCCGCCTTTGCCCTGCATGGTCGAGACTTCCACGTTCAGAACCTCGCCGCCGTGAGGCGTCCAGGCCAGACCAACGGCCAGACCGGGGACCGGGGTTTTGTCCAGGTCGTCGTCAAGGTAGCGGGGCGCTCCCAGCAACTCCTTCAGCGAAGCGTCGTCCACCACAAAGGGCGCTTTCGTCCCTTCGGCTTTTTTCCTGGCCAGCTTGCGGGCCACGGCGCCGATTTCGCGTTCCAGGCCGCGCACCCCGGCTTCGCGGGTGTAGCCCTGGATCAGGGTTTCCAGCACGCCCGGTTTGAAAACGACATCTTTCTTTTTCAAGCCGTTTTCCTTTTCCTGGCGGTCCACAAGGTAGCGTTGGGCGATGCCCAGCTTTTCCTGCATGGTGTAGCCGGGAATCCTGATAATCTCCATACGGTCCTTCAGCGGGCCGGGTATGGTTTCCAGGTGGTTGGCCGTGCAGATGAACATGACCTTCGAGAGATCAAAGGGCAGGTTCAGGTAGTGATCGCTGAAGCTGAAGTTTTGTTCCGGGTCCAGAACCTCCAGCAGGGCGGAGGACGGGTCGCCCCTGAAGTCGGAGCCTATTTTATCCACTTCATCCAGCATGATCACCGGGTTGCGGGTTCCGGCCTGTTTCAGGCTCTGGATGACGCGGCCGGGCAGGGCGCCGACGTAGGTGCGCCGGTGCCCGCGTATTTCCGCTTCGTCGCGCATGCCGCCCAGGGACATCCGTTGGAACTGCCGCCCCATGGAGCGCGCGATGGAGCGGCCCAAAGAGGTTTTGCCCACGCCCGGAGGGCCGACAAAGCACAGGATCGGGCTCTTGGATTTCGGGTTGAGCTTGCGCACGGAAAGGAATTCGAGAATGCGATCCTTGACCTTTTCAAGGCCGTAGTGGTCTTCATCCAGAATCTTTTTGGCCTTGATGATGTCAAGGCGGTCGCGCGACAGCCTGGCCCAGGGCAATTCGGAAAGCCATTCAAGATAGCCGCGCAGGACGCCGGCCTCGGAGGATTCCGCATGCATTGAGGAAAGGCGCTTGAGCTGCTTGTCCGCCTCTTTTTGCGCTTCGGGCGGGAGCTTGGCCTTTTCCAGGGCCGCGGCGAGTTCGGCGATTTCGTCGTCGTCGTCGGAAGCGCCTTCGCCCAGTTCCTTGCGGATGGCCTTGAGCTGTTCGCGCAGATAGTAGTCCCGCTGGGCCTTGTCCATGCCCTCGCGGGCGGTTTCCTGGATGTGGGCCTGCATGGAGGCGACTTCGGCCTCCTTGGTCAGCAGTTCGTTGACCATCTTCAGGCGTTCCACAGGGTCAAGGCATTCCAGCAGTTCCTGGGCTTCGGTCAGCTTCATTCTGAGGTTTGAGGCGATGAGGTCCGCCAGTCTGCCCGGATGCTCGATGCTGCCGAGAACATTGATGACGTCCGGCGAGACCATGCCGCGCAGGGTCAGGATGCGTTCCGACTGCTCTCTGGCGGCGCGCATCAGAGCTTCAACGGCAACGCTTTGCGGCAGTTGCTCCTGTTCGGGCAGGGCTTTTATCTCCGCTTCAAGGTAGGGTTTGTTGTCGGTCACGGACAGCGCGCGCGCCCGGCTGACGCCCTGGACAAGAAGTTTCAGCCGTCCGTCAGGGAGTTTGAGCATGCGCATGATCATGACGACCGTGCCGATGCTGTGCAGATCCGCCGGGGCGGGCTTGTCAACCTGCTCGTCTTTCTGGGTGAGGATGAGCAGATAGCGGTTGCTTTGCAGGGCGGCTTCAACGGCCTGCACCGAGGCGTCTCTTCCCACGAACAAAGGAAGAATGGTATAGTTGAAGATAACCACATCCCGCACAGGCAGAACCGGAAGGCGGCCTGGCAGATCCGGCTTGCTTTCGGCCTCGGAAGCGCCGTCCTTCCCTTGTTGGGAAAGGGCGTCGGGCGCGTTCTCCCGGCTGATGGCGGGAACGGAGGGGCTGTCTAAGTCAAAAGATCGCGTCATCGAAGGGCCTCACTGATTAAAACAGAGTATGTCCAGTAAGATAATTCTCATTTCAGCTTTGTCAAAAACGCGCCGGCTTTCTTGTGAATATAGCAGCTTTCCATGATGCTGTAAGCCTCTTGATCAGTGACGATGACATGATCCATGAAACGGAGCCTCATGGTGTCGGCCGCGTGTTCAAGCTGTTTTGTCAGATCCAGATCCGCTATTGAGGGGCGGGCGTTGCCCCCTGGATGGTTGTGGACCAGAACGAAGCCCGATGCCTTGAGCAGAAGGCCGCGCTCAATGATGTCGCGCGGATTGACGGCAATGGAACTGAGCGAGCCACGTGTAAGTTTTTCCCATGAAATCAGATAATTGCCGCTATTGACGAAGGCCGCCCAGACTTCTTCGTGGGCGAGATGTCCGAGCCGTTCGCGCCCCATGGCGGCGACCGCTTCCGGAGCGCACAAGGAAAGGCGGGAGGCGACGCCGCTTTCAATATAGCGGGGGATAAGCTCGCGTAAAAGGCTCAGAAAATTCACCACGCCAGGACCGACGCCGGGAACGGCGAGCAAGTCCTTTTCCCGCGCCTGAATCACGCCGCGCAGCGTGGAAAAGCGTCGCAGCAGTTCCTTGGCCACGGGCTTTGTGTCGCCCCGCGGAAGCACCGTGCCGAGGGTCAGTTCCAGAATCTCGTAGTCTTTCAGATTTTCCGGCCCTGACTGCATACGTTCACGCAGGCGTTTTCTGTGGCCGTCGTGATGCGCCATCAGCGTGACCGTCTGGCGCCGAAAAGAATGAAAAGGTCGGCGGCAAGGATTTCAAAGGCCTGTTCAGGGCTGCGCTCGCCTGATTTGATGCCTTTGTCCGCCTTGAGGGCCATGTCCCAGAGGCGGGCGATGCCCGCGTAGCCCAGCCCCTGGGCGGCGATTTTTTTTTGCATGGCCGTCTGGGACGACAGATACGAAGGCGAGCCGGCAAGGCTTTGCCACAAAAGGCGCGCTTCCCGCAAAAGGATGGCGATAAAGGCGAAGACTTTATTGTCTCCGGCCAGGCGATCCTCCAATATCTGGCGCCAGGCCTTGGAGGCGTGGCTGCTTTGCTGCACAATGCGCATGAGTTCGAAGATCGTCATTTCCCCCGAGGCGTCAAGCAGGCTCTCGGCCCGATCCGGAAGCTTTCCGTCCGGATCGGCGGCCAGAGCGAGCTTGGCGATTTCCGAAACGATGGACGAGGCTTCCGGGGGCAGGGCGGCGGTAAGCATGGCCAGTTCATGGTCTTTGAGACGCAATCCCTGTTTTTCGGCTTCGGCGGCGATAAAAGCGATCAGGCTTTTGCCGGCCAGGGGGGGTGTGCTGTCCAGCCAGCCGCGTTTTGCCGCTTCGGCAAAACAGGGCACGCGCTGGATATGGGCGGGCGTTTTGGCTTTGCCCTTGTCAAAAGCCACCTCAAGACAAAGCAGGGGCCAGATGAGAGGCGAAGGCAGGCGGCCGTCCCCGGCCGGGCAGAGCGGCATCAGGGCCGGGGAAAGCTGCCCGTTCAGAACGTCGGCCGGCAGGGCCTCGGCATTGCGGATGATCAGAGCTTTGGGCGTGGCGAAAAGGCCCTGGAGCGTGAGGTGTTCCCAGAAAGCCGGGCCGAGGCCCTCGTCCGCCCAGAAGACAAAACGCTGCCAGGCGCCGCCCTCGGGGGGGTGCGCCGCAAGCAGGGCGCCCAGCCGTGTCTGCAAAAGGCGGCTGTCCGGGCACAGGCAGAGAGAAAAAGCCGGCCTGCTCATGGTCCGGGCTAAAAGGTTTTGCGCATATCATCCGCAAGTTCGCGGATAATCTGGGTGAGAATATCGGCCGAAGCGATTTTTTCATCGGCGTATTCTTCAAATTCCGAGTAGGAAATGGTCTTTGACCGCCAGATCTCTTTGTTGGTGCTGCCGTCGTATACGATGGCCTGGATCGCCATGGACGTATTGTACATGGCGGTCGTGTCCTGCTCGGTGCGAATGTACTCGTTGGAACGGAAATAGAGGACGTTTATCTGGATCTCATAATCCGCGCTGCCGCTGTCAACCCAGCGGGCCAGGCGGCGCGCGCCGATTTCGTCCCGCAGACGGGAACGGATGGAATAGGGCAGCCAGGGGTGCAGGGTGGGAAAATCGACGCCTTTGACCTTCAGGGTCCTTGTGCCGTCGCCGATGACGCTGGGGCTGTCGGCCGCCAGCCTGTAGCCGCAGCCCGGCAGCAAAAGGAGAAGCAGCAGGCACAGCGGGCCGAACTTTATCGGGCGCGGGATATCAGTTGACGACAACATTGACGAGTTTCCCCGGTACAAAGATCACCTTGCGGATGCTTTGCCCTTCAGTATGTTTTTGGACGTTGGGGTCGGCAAGGGCCGCGGCCTTGACGGCGTCCTCGCTTTCATCGGCGGCGAGTTCAAGCTTGCCGCGCAGCTTGCCGTTGACCTGGAGCACAATGGTGACCGTATCGCGGACCAGCGCCTCGTCACTGTATACGGGCCAGAGCTGATCCGCAAGAAGACTGGAAAAGCCCAGCCGCTCGCGCAATTCCTCGCACAGATGCGGCGTGAAGGGGAACAGCAGCGCCAGCGTCGTCGAGAGGGACGAGCCGAGAGCCGCGCGGCCCGCTTCGGTCTCCAGCAGTTCGTCCTTGACCAGGTACATCAGATTGACCAGTTCCATGACGGCCGCGATGGCGGTATTGAACTGGAAACGGCTGGTAATGTCGTCCCCCACCTTTTTGACGGTGGCGTGCTCCTTGTGCCGCAGCTCCCGGATTTTGCCCAGGGAGGACGCGGGGGCCGCGCAGGGCGCCATGGCCGGGACTTTGCCGATAAGGTCAGCGGCCAGCCGCCAGACGCGGCCGACGAAACGGAACGCGCCTTCGATGCCGGCGTCGGTCCAGTCAAAATCCCGCTCCGGGGGGGCGGCGAACAGGCAGAAGAGGCGGACGGTATCCGCTCCGTATCTGGCGATCATCTCCGTCGGATCGACCGTGTTCCCTTTTGATTTTGACATCTTGCGGCCGCCCAGGAGCACCATGCCCTGGGTGAGCAGGTTGGCGAAGGGTTCGTCGCAGGCCATATAACCGAAGTCGCGCAGGGCCTTGACGAAGAACCGCGAATACAGCAGGTGCAAAATGGCGTGTTCGACGCCGCCGATATACTGGTCCACGGGCATCCAGCGGGCCAGGGCCTCCGGGGTGAACGGGGCCTCGTTGTTGGCCGGGTCCGTATAGCGCCCGAAGTACCATGAGGATTCGACAAAGGTGTCCATGGTGTCGGTCTCGCGCCGGGCCTTGCCGTTGCATTTCGGGCAGCGGCATTCGTGAAACGAGGGCGTATCGGGCAACGGGGAGCGGCAGTCATCATGGGTGACGACGTCAAGGGGGAGCAGTACCGGCAGGTTTTCCTCCTTTTCCGGCTGCATGCCGCAGGTCTCGCAGTAGACAACGGGAATAGGCGCGCCCCAGTACCGCTGGCGCGAGACGTTCCAGTCCCGCAGCCGCCAGTTGATGGAACGCCTGCCCAGTCCTTTTTGTTCAAGGCGCTCCGCGATGCGCAGCTTGCCTTCCTCATTGGGCAGGCCGTTGAATTCGCCGGAATTGACCATGCGGCCCGCTTCGGCCACGGCCGCCTCCATGGTTTCGGGGCGGAGCGGCGCCATGCTTTCCGGCTGAATGACGACTTTGATGGGCAGGGCGTATTTGCGGGCGAATTCAAAATCGCGCTGGTCATGGGCGGGCACGCCCATGACGGCGCCGGTTCCATAGCCGGCCAGGACGAAGTTGGCCACCCATATGGGTATGCGCTCGCCCGTGAAAGGATTGACGCAGTAGCGTCCCGTGAACATCCCCTCTTTTTCGGGGGCGTCCGGTCCGAGGTCGCGCTGATCGGCGTTGAGAATCTTCCGGGCGAAATCGCGCACGGCGCTTTCAGCGGGAGAACCGGCCAGCAGTTCGTCCAGTAAGGGATGGGCCGCGGCAATGCTCATGAAGGTAGCGCCGAAGACCGTGTCCTGGCGCGTGGTGAACACCGTGATGCGCTCGCCGCCGCCCTCGACGGGAAAGCTGATTTCCGCTCCGACGGACTTGCCGATCCAGTTGCGCTGCATGGTCAGCACTCGTTCCGGCCAGCCTTCCGTGAGGGTGTCGAGGTCGGCCAGCAGTTCTTCGGCATAGTCGGTAATGCGCAGGAACCATTGCGTCAGTTCCTTCTGCTCGACAACGGACTCGCAGCGCCAGCACAGACCTTCCTCGACCTGCTCGTTGGCGAGGACGGTGTTGCACGTCGGGCACCAGTTCTGCGGCGCTTTTTTACGGTACAGCAGGCCTTTTTCAAGGAACTTGAGGAAAAAAAGCTGCTCCCACCGGTAATATTCCGGGTCGCAGGTGGTGATTTCACGCCGCCAGTCGTAGGAAAAGCCGAGCCGCTTTAATTGGGCGCGCATGTTGGCGATATTGTCATAGGTCCATTTGGCCGGATGCGTCTTGTGCTTGATGGCCGCGTTTTCCGCCGGAAGGCCGAAGGCGTCCCAACCGATGGGGTGCAGGACGTTGTGTCCCTGCATGCGTTTGAAGTGGGCCACCACATCGGCAATGGAATAGTTGCGCACATGCCCCATATGGATGTCGCCCGAAGGGTAGGGGAACATTTCCAGGCAGTAGTACTTGGGCTTGTCGCTGGTGTCGGCGCAATGAAAAGAGCCGCGCTCTTCCCATATACGCTGCCATTTCTTTTCAATTTCCTGCGGTTGGTATTTCATGCGACTGGGTTTCGGCTGTGGGTTGAAGGAGTATGGTCCGGCAATGCGCTCAGGCTTCCGCGCCGGTCTGAACGGCGTTCCGCGCGGCGGCGTCCAGTATGCCGTTGACGAAAATGCGCGATTTTTCGTCACTGTACTGCTTTGATATTTCAACGGCTTCGTTGATAGCCACCTTTGCGGGAACATCGGTCCGGCCCCGGCTGAGTTCGTAAAAGGCGATACGCAAAATGGTGACCTCCACCTTGCCTATGCGCTCCACACGCCAGTTGCGGGCGTAAGAGGCGATGCGATCATCCAGCTCCCGCATTTCCTTCCAGACGCCGAAGACCAGATTCCAGGCATAGCTGTTTTCAGGGTCCAGCCCGTCGGGCCTGTCCGGAGACAGGTTAAAGGCCCGCAAAAGGTCCGATTCCGACAAGGCCGGATGAAAGGTCAGGCCGTACAGCACCTTGAAGGCGAACAGCCGTTCGGCGCGCCTGGGCGTTTTTTTTCCCATTCAGATCTGCTCAAGAACCCGGATTGTTTCCAGCATGGCTGCGGCCGCGTCAACGCCCTTGTTGCCGGCCTTGCTGCCGGCGCGCTCCACGGCCTGCTCCAGGCTGTCCGTGGTCAGGAGGCCGAAGCCGATGGGAACGCCGGTGTCCAGACACACCTGGGCCAGACCCTTGGCCGCCTCATTGGCCACAAAGTCGAAATGCGGGGTTGCCCCGCGAATGACGGTGCCCAGGGCGACGATGCCGTTGTACGAGCCGCTTCCGGCCAGCTTCCGGCACACCAGGGGCAATTCAAAGGCGCCCGGAACGCGCACGATGCAGATGTTTTCGCGCTCAAGCCCGTGGCGGGTC
The DNA here is from genome assembly GCA_031255035.1 of Desulfovibrio sp. Classification (GTDB taxonomy): domain Bacteria; phylum Desulfobacterota; class Desulfovibrionia; order Desulfovibrionales; family Desulfovibrionaceae; genus Frigididesulfovibrio. Next base: position 17,424 of record JAIRTI010000038.1, on the reverse strand, counting down.
AGGTAGTCCACGGCGCCGCCGATAAGGCGATCGACGATGATGTCGTTGAAACGGCTTGCCACAAGGGCGATTTTCAGACCGCCGGCCGAAAGCTGGCCTTCTATGGTCCTGATGCGCAGCATGGGCGCTCCTTATGCGTGCTTGTCGGTTATTTTTCGGACGCGGAGGCGTAGCCCCGGCGTCCGCACTTGCCTTCAAGATGAAGCAGATGCCCCATTTTTTCCTTTTTGGTCAGCAGATAGGCGGAGTTGAATTCACAGGCCTCAAGTTCCAGGGGCACGCGCTCGACAACTTCGAGCCCGTAGCCTTCAAGCCCGACGATTTTCTTGGGGTTGTTGGTCATAAGGCGCATCTGCCGGATGCCGAGATCCACCAGTATCTGCGCGCCGATGCCGTAGTCGCGCAAATCCGCCTTGAAGCCCAGCTTGTGGTTGGCTTCAACCGTATCCAGCCCGCTGTCCTGCAAGGCGTAGGCCTTGATTTTGTTGGCAAGGCCGATGCCCCGGCCTTCCTGGCGCATGTAGAGCACGACGCCCGTACCCTCTTTTTCCACCTGGCTGAGAGCCGCCGCTATCTGTCCGCCGCAATCGCAGCGCAGAGAACCCAGAACGTCGCCGGTCAGGCATTCGCTGTGGACGCGGACCAGGGTAGGCTTGTCCGGCGTGGGATTGCCCTTGACGATAGCCACGTGGGTTCGATCGTGCAACTCGTTATCATAGGCGATGATGCGAAAATCGCCGTACCTGGTCGGCAGTTCGGCCTCGGCGATGCGCCTGACGGACAGGAGCCGCGATTGCATGCGATAGCGGATGATATCCTTGATGGTGGCGATTTTCAGCCCGTGTTTTTTGGCGAATACCTTCAAATCCGGCATGCGCGCCATTTCTCCGTCATCTTTGAGGACTTCGCAGATGACGGCCGCTGGTTTGAGCCCGGCCAGGGAAGCAAGGTCCACGCCGCCTTCGGTCTGCCCGGCGCGCACCAGCACGCCGCCTTTTTTCGCCCTGAGAGGGAAAATATGTCCGGGGGTCACGATGTCTTCGGGCTTGGCGCCGTCGGCCACGGCGGCCTGCACGGTCCTGGCCCTGTCGGCGGCGGAAATGCCCGTGGTCACGCCGTGGCGGGCTTCAATGGAAACCGTGAAATTGGTGCCGAACCCGGATTCGTTGCGCTGGGTCATCAGCGGCAGGGCCAGCCGGTCGCACCATTCGGGCGCCATGGGCAGGCAGACAAGCCCACGGGCGTGGGTGGCCATGAAATTGATGACTTCCGGGGTGACGAATTCAGCGGCAATGGTGACGTCGCCTTCGTTTTCGCGATCTTCGTCGTCAACCAGGACGATCATTCTTCCCTGGCGGATTTCTTCTATGGCTTGCTCGGCCGTGCAGATAGGCATTGTGGGCGTCCTTGGACAAAGCAAATAAAAGGTGTGTGGCTGATACGGTCTAAAATCCGTTTTCCTTCAAAAAGTCCATTGTGAGCCGCGAAGCCGGGGCGTCTTTCCAGGCGGCGAGCATCTTTTCAACATATTTGCCGATCATGTCGGTTTCAAAGTTCAGCTTGCGGCCCGGCGTCCAGGAGGCCACCGTGGTGGACCGCTGCGTTTCCGGAATGACGTTGACTTCCAGAAAGCCGTCCCCGCAGGCGTTTATCGTCAGGCTGACGCCGTCCAGGGCCACGGAGCCCTTGGCGATGACCTGCGGCGCGAAGGCCGACGGATAGCGCGCCCGTATCACCCTGGACGAGCCGGCTGCCAGAACCGATTCCACGACGGCGATGCCGTCGGCGTGCCCGCTGACAAGGTGCCCGCCCAGGCGGTCGCCCAGGGCCATGGCCCTTTCCAGGTTGACGCGGTCCCCGGCGCCAAGGTCTCCAAGATTGGACAGCCGCAATGTTTCATGAGAGGCATAAGCGTTGAAAGCGGTCTTGTCAAAATCTTCCACAGACAGGCAGACGCCGTTCACGGCCACGCTTTCGCCCTTGACCCAGTCGTCAACGCCGAACAGAGGCCTGAACGTGAAGCGGCACTCGCCCGCGCCCCGGCCGACCCGCAGCACTTCGCCCATGCCGAGGACGAGACCGGTGAACATTACCGGGGCCTGCCGGCGGATGCGGCCTGTTCCTGCCCGCTTTGGAGAGAGACGGCCGGACGCATGGTGATCACGATGTCGCTTCCGGAGGGCGCGGCGTCGGTGATGCGCAGTTGCAGGGCCTGCTCGACGTTCAGGGGCGTGCGGCCGTCAAAAAGCGGGATGGCCTGGTTGTCGCCGAGGATCTTCGGCGCCAGGTGCAAATGGAACTCTCTGGCCAGGCCCTTGTCCAGCAAGGAAAGGCCGAGGCGTCCGCCGCCCTCGCAGAGCACGTAATGACAGCCGAGTTCCTCGCGCAGGTGCATAAACCCTTCGGTCACGTCAAGCTCGGCGCGCATGCCGAAGCCTCGGGTGTTCGTTTTGGCCTCGGACGGCAGCCCGAGCACGCGTATCCCCATACGCCGCAGGGCTTCGGCTTTGGGACTGGCCGCAGCGGCCACCGTGGTCCAGAAAATCGTCGACGCGGCCCTGTTTTTCAACAGGTACAGCGGTTGGCCGGCTTCGGGCAGACGCGAGGTGACGACAACCGCCAAAGGCTGCTCGGCGCACGGGTCCATGTCCGGGTCGTCTTCCGGGCTAATGCGGCAGGTCAGTTGCGGATCGTCCTGATAAAAGGTGTTCCCGCCCACGATAATGGCCTGCATATGCCGCCGCAGGTAGTGGGCCCGGTTGCGCGTCTCGGCGGAGCTTATCCACTTGGAGTGCCCGGAGCGCGACGCGATGCGCCCGTCCATGGTGGCCGCCAGTTTGAGCAGCGTATAGGGAAGCCGGCTGGCCTGCCAGGTAATGAAATCGTCAATGAGATCGAGGCATTCTTCCTGGGCCGCTCCCATTTCCACCTGGACGCCGGCTGCGCGCAGCACTTCGGCGCCGCCGGCGGCGTCGGGGTTCGGGTCCTGGACGCCGATGACCACATGGCGGATGCCGGCGGCGATGATGGCGTCGGTGCAGGGGGGCGTGCGCCCGTGATGGCGGCAGGGTTCGAGCGTGACCACCATGACGCATTCGGCCGGGTTCACCCCTTTATTCCTGGCGTCCTCAAGGGCTTCGATCTCGGCATGGGGAAGGCCGGCTCCTTTGTGCATGCCCGAGGCCGCCACCACGCCGTCCTTCACCAGCAGCGCGCCGACGGTCGGATTGGGAAAGGTCTTCCAGCGGGCTTGCCCGGCAAGGGCAACAGCCTTGAGCATCAGGTCGTTATAGGGGTGGGTACTCATGTGTTTTCCTGCTCAATGACAACTGGAGACAAGGGTTCCGGGCGGCCGTCCGGTCAGGCTTTGATCTCGTTCAAGGTGTCGATTCTGGCCAGGCCGATGCCGGCTTCGGCGAACATGCCCTCCGACATGGGGTCGGGGTAGGGCGATTCATAAAAAACGGCGACCACGCCGCAGTTGATCAGCATCTTGGCGCAGATGAGACACGGCTGATGGGTACAGTAAATCTCCGCGCCCTGAATGGAAATACCGTGAACCGCCGCCTGAACGATGACGTTCTGCTCGGCGTGAAGCCCCCGGCATATTTCATGCCGCTGGCCCGAAGGAACTCCGCGCTGGTCGCGCAGACAGCCGGCAACCATGCAGTCCCGCATGTTGCGCGGCGCGCCGTTGTAGCCGGTGGCCAGGATGCGCTTGTCCTTGACCGCTATGGCACCGACCTTGCGGCGGTTGCATGTCGAACGCTCGGCCACGAGGCGGGTTATGTCCATGAAATACCGCGGCCAGGGCTTGCGCGTCACGACAACCTCAAACTACCACGCGTACAGCGGAAAGGCACCGGCGAACTTTTGCACTTTGTCGCTGACGGCGGCCAGACGGCTTTCGTTGTCGCGTGATTCGAGACTTTCGACTATCCAGGCCGCGACCTTGCGCATGTCGCTGGCCCGCATGCCGCGCGTGGTCAGCGCGGGAGTGCCGATGCGTATGCCGGAGGTCACAAAGGGCGAACGGGTCTCAAAGGGGATGGAATTCTTGTTCACCGTGATGCCGGCCCTGTCGAGAGCGCTTTCAGCCTCTTTGCCGGTGATGTTTTTGGCGCTCAGATCGATCAGCATCAGGTGATTGTCCGTGCCGCCGGAAACCAGATCAAAGCCCGCGTTTATGAGTTCCGAGGCCAGAACACCGGCATTTTCAAGAACCTTTTCCTGGTAGCGCGTGAAACCGGGCCGCAGGGCTTCACCAAAGGCCACGGCCTTGGCCGCGATGACGTGCATGAGCGGCCCGCCCTGGATGCCCGGAAAAATCTGGCTGTTCAGGGTTTTGCCGAAATCCTCGTCCGAAAGGATCATGCCGCCGCGAGGTCCGCGCAGGGTTTTGTGCGTGGTGGTCGTCACATACTGGGCCTGCCCCACCGGGCTCGGGTGCAGCTTTGCCGCCACCAGCCCGGCGATATGGGCCATGTCGACCATGAGTTTGGCGCCGACCTCGTCCGCGATGGCGCGGAAGCGTTTAAAATCGATGAGGCGGGGGTAGGCGCTGGCACCGGCGACGATCAGCGCGGGCCGGTGCTCACGGGCCAGGGCCAGTACGTTGTCGTAGTCGATCCGGCCGGTCTCGCGTTCGACCCCGTAGCTGACGAAGTGGTAAAAACGCCCGGAAAAGTTTACCGGGCTGCCGTGGGTCAGGTGTCCGCCATGCGACAGATCCATGCCCATGACCGTGGCCCCCATGTCAATGGCCCCGAGATACACGGCCATGTTCGCCTGGCTGCCCGAATGGGGCTGCACGTTGGCGTATTCGGCCGAAAAGAGATCCCGGGCGCGCTCCAGGGCCAGGTTTTCCGCGATGTCAACGTATTCGCAGCCGCCGTAATAGCGTTTGCCCGGATAACCCTCGGCGTACTTGTGCGTCAGGACGCTGCCCTGGGCCTGCCGCACGGCCGGGGATACGAAATTTTCAGAGGCGATAAGCTCCAGCTTGGTGAGCTGGCGCATGGACTCAAGGTAAACAGCCTTGCCGACGGCCGGGTCGTTGAGAAGAAGTTCGTCCATAAACACATCCTGAAAGCGCCAAAGGCGGTAAAAAACTCGTGGCGGACGCGCCCCGGCGTCAGCATGGACGTGAACAAGGCGCGAGTGGGATAGTACGGTAGAATCGCTTCTTTCGCCAGCCCATTTTTCAGCCTATTTTTTAACCGGCCGGCTTCATCAAAAACTGTGAAAGGCAAGGCCTCCGGCGGCCGGGGCGCTGCCCCGGACCCCGCCGGGGGAAATGATTTCCCCCGGACCCCCTCAGTTTGGGTTCCGGCTGCGCGTATCAACATGGCAACACTCCCGTCACCCATTCGCCGTGTCCAGGTACGAAGCGGGGGCCGGCAAGGCCCTGGCGGGTGTGGGCAGAGCCCACATGCGATCAAATTGGCTTCGACAAAATTAGAATTGCCGGTCAAGGGCACTGACTCTGAAGCTCAAGCCGGCCTTGGAATTTGCGCCAAGGCGTTTTTTGTTTCACCAGATATCAAGATGCCCACGCAAATACATAATATTACGTATTTGCACATCGATAACAATAATTGTATACCTGCTGAAACAACCAGGAGGTCAATATGCACATCATCCATTTCTCCAAACGTGAAGACGAGATTGTTTCCTGCGTGAGGCTTGGCTTGTCCGACAAAAGCCATAGGTGAGCGGCTTTATATCAGTCCGCAGACCGTTCACCGCCACTTGCGCAACATCTGTGAAAAGGCCGGCGTCCGTAATTCCCTGCATCTTCTGCTGCGGGTGTACGCGCAACAAAGCGAACTGCCGCCGCATCCGCGGCTGACTCCGTGCGAGAACAGGCTGCTGCGCATGCTGGCCGAGGGCTACAGTTCCCAGGAGACGGCACGGCATCTTCAACGTAGCCCGCACACGGTCAAGACGCAGCGGCAAAACATTCTTGAAAAGCTCAACGTGAACAACAGCCGGGCCGCGCTTGCGGAGCTATTGAACCATCGCGCGGCGATTTTTGAAAGGAGTACCAGCTATGGCATCTGACAAATCATTGAGTTCGCTGATTGTGGCTATTGCCACGTCACTCACCGAAGCCCAGCGACAACTGGAGTGGAAGCAGATCGAGACCTTTCGCAGCTTTCTTTCTCCGACGAAGCGGGATCAAAACAACCGGAGCTATACGACGCCAAGGCGTTTCAAGGTAGCCTTGCCCTCCCTCAGACCCGACGCCCAGGCCGGGGAACGGGACGTCTACAATGTTCCCTACCTCGGGCTTTTGCCCAACAACGGGTTGCGTATCGATACAGCCACAGTCGATTTTTCCGTGACACTCGGCAACCTGAGCAACCTGGACGACGAAGTGGAGGGAGCGGCCTTGTCCACTGACGGCGTTGAGGAGCCGCAGGATTCGGTCATCACGGTCGATCTTGGCAGCGGCTTCGGCAGGCGCAACGGATTGACGGCCAAAATCTCCCTTACCGTGGCCGGCATCGAGCCCAGTGAGGGCACGGCCAGGATGATCAATGAAATCCTCAAAAGCGCGCAGGGCTACTCCGGCCCCGGCATCACGCTGGACGCGCCCAGGAACTCCGCGACATGACGGGCCGCCCGTAAGAACCACTGGCAAAACGGTTGCGCTTTGTCCGGCGCGGCCTCCTTTATAGTCATCGTTTAAAAGAAAAAGAAAGAGGTGTTTTATGGCTGATGAACTTGTGAACATGGGTCAACAATTCAAGGGATTGCCCATGCAGGACCTTATCGGCGCGCCCTTGCGGGCCGCCTGCGACGCGCAATTGGAACTGGCCAAGGCAACGGCCAGCTTTATCGAGGACGTGGGCTTTCTGCCCGCCGCCGTCGGCGGCGGGCCCCGGGCCACGCGGACCGCGCTTTTCGCCTTTACCCAGCGGGTACTGGACGAAAAAGGCAACCCGCAAGACCAGAAAGTCACGCTTGACGTGCCCATGCTCGCTATTGTCAACATCCCGAGCCTGAGCGTCAAAACCGTGGACATAACCTTTGACATGGAGGTCAAATCCTCCTTTGAGGAAAAGTCGTCCCTGGACGCCAAGGCCCAGCTCAAGGCCTCGGCCAGGTTCGGTCCGCTTTCCGTTTCGGTCACCGGTTCGGTGAGTTCCCATAAGGAGAGCACCCGGAAATCCGACAACTCGGCCAAGTACCACGTCCAGGTGACGGCCCGTGACGACGGCATGCCGGAAGGGCTGGCCAGGGTGCTGGACATCATGCACGCCGCCATCGTGCCCCAGGCCGAGCCCAAGGCCGTGCCCAAGGCCGAGTCCAAGGCCGAGTCCAAGGCCGGGACTCATTAACAGGATAATCGCGGCGCCGCCAGTACAGTAAACGCGAGAACAGGCGTGTCGCGGCGGGCGTACGCAATCGTTTTGCACGGGCGGTATAAAACCGCCAAGGAGCGAGCATGTCGAAAAAACCTTTTGATCAGAGCACGGTACGCTTCGTGAAGCGTATAACTGTAGGCTCAACGGACCCGGCCCGGCCTTTTTCCGAAGAGGACGCGGCCGCGAGCCTGGATACCCTGAACCGCTGCTTGTCCGAGTCGCCCTCCGGCTATATCATGGGCACGGAGAAGAATTTCACGGTCATGAATGTGGGCGAGCACCAGATTGTCATGCAGTGGATCGTTTATCACGTGGGGTTCACCCGCAAACCTTTATGGCTGGGCTAAGCCATGCCGACGCTGAATCCCGTGCCGAAACTCTGGTGGAACGTCTTCCGGCGTCTGGGCCATTGCCTGGCGCGCCAGATGCGGTGGCATGAAGGAGCGGGCGCTTCGATGTATGCAGCGACGCCCGGAATGGAGTTGCGGCTTGCTGTCAAGGTGGACGCCTATACGCCGAAGAACCCGTTCCGTGCCTTGAAACACAGGAACGAGCAGGCTGAGCTTCGTTTCGGACGGCCGCCGTTGCTTCTGCGGTTCTTCTCCATGGTTCGCCGGCATGACCTTGTTTTTACAATAATTATTGACGGCATAGAGGTGAAGCTATCGGCCAGCCTGGACGGCGGGCCGCTTCCGGAACCTGAATAGAGATAAGGATTGATTTATGAGGAATGTTGATTGGAGTGCAATTGAGTCCATGGCCGCGAAACTCGGCGTCGAGCCCTGCGCCCTTGAGGCGGTGCGCCGGGTGGAATCGAACGGGGACGGTTTTTTACCAGACGGGCAGCCGAAAATATTGTTTGAGGGCCATGTGTTCTGGAGGGAACTCAAAAAACGCGGTCTGAATCCGGAAAACTATGTTGAGGGCAACAAGGATATCCTGTACCCGAAGTGGACGCGTCAATTTTACAAGGGCGACGCGGGAGAATATGCCCGGCTTGAACGCGCGCGGGCCATTGATCGCGAAGCGGCGGACCGTTCCACCTCGTGGGGGGCTTTCCAGATAATGGGGAATAACTACCGGGCGTGCGGCTATAAGACCTTGGCGGCTTTTGTCGAGGCCATGGGCCGCTCCGCCTCGGAGCATCTGCGCGCCGCCTGCGGCTTCATCAGAACCAATAAGTTGGACGGCGCGTTGCGTGACAAAGACTGGGAGGCCTTTGCCAGAGGCTACAACGGACCGGGCTATGCGGACAACCAGTATAACGTAAGGTTGAACAAAGCGTACACGGATTGCGTGGCGTTGCGCTCAAAACGCTGATCCGGCGGAGGCGAACGCCGGATCAGAGGCGGTCTTTGGTCCGGCGTTCTGACGTCCTTACAGCGATTTTGCTTTGAGCCTGACGCTTCCTTTTTTGCGGGTTTTCTTCCTCTTCGGAGAGGAGAGGCTCGATGCTCTTGATGAGCCTTGATGAGCCTTGGCAAATCTTCCCGGGCCGTGTCCCATATGATATCCCACTCAATACCATCATAGTCGTGGATGATGAAGTTTCTTAAATCTCGGGCTTGGCGGAGGGGTATTTGTTGGTTTTGTTCACAAAATTCTGGGTGTTTTCTGAAAAGTGCTGCTGATGCTTCCCCTATTATCGTAAAACGTCTTGCAACGGCATCTTGCAATATCATTGAAGCAGGATTCAGGAAAGAATCAAGAGTCTCTTTTCAGCATAATCTGGATTCTATTTGCCGAAGTATGGATGTCATCAAGAAGTTTGAGGATACGAAGGTCAGTTTCTGGAGTATTCATATCGCCATGGCTTCTTTATCAATGAGCATTTTCATATATTTATGCAAATGGTCGCCATCAGTTATAATATCTACATGGACTCCTAAGAGTTTTTGGAGTTCATCCTGCACGTTCACGAGGTGGAACAATGTAGTTCCTCGCTCTGCGTCTACAAGAAAGTCAATATCACTCTCTTCGGTATCTTCTCCACGGGCTACAGAGCCGACTATCCGAAGATTTGTTATCGTCGGATAGCGGTTAATTATTTCAAGGACTTCTTCGCGGTGAATATGTAGCAGTTCTGAGGGACGCATAACTTTTACCTTCCTTCCGCCAACTATGCCGAGAAGGGATATTGTCGTCAAGAGAAGTACTCTCCCAACAGCAATTCTCATTATGAGCCTTTTTGCGGCCCTTCATTCGCCGACTGTGAAAGGCAATGCCTCCGGCGGCCGGGGCGCTGCCCCGGACCCCCTCAGTTTGGGTTCCGGCTGCGCGTAGCAACAGGGGCACCACTATCAGCCACCCATTCGCCGGGTCCAGGGCCGGCGGCCTGGCGCTGTGGGCAGAGCCCACATGCGATCAAATTGGCTTCGACAAAATGAGAATTGCTGCATGCAAACTGGCTGGCTTCATAAAATCAGCTCTGAAGCCATACATAACAGGACAGGGGGAAAAGCCCGGGCTTTTCCCCCTGTTTCGTCTCTGGCCGCGCGGGATTATTCGTCTTCTTCCTGTGGTTTCAAATGCTCGGGCACGATGGCCATGCTGATGAGCAGGGGTTTCAGGAAGCTCCAGCGGATGCCGATTTCATATTCTTCTTCCAGGTCGCGGATGGCGTCCCAGCAGTTGTGGCAGGGGGCGATAACCAGTTTCGCGCCCGTGGCCAGAATCTGGTCGCGTTTGGTTTTGAGGGCCACATTGCGTTGCGGCCGGTACATGCCCACGCCGTTGAAACCGCCGCCGCCGCCGCAACAGTAGTTATACTCGCGGTTGGGGCCCATTTCGACGAAATAGCCGTCCTCAACGATGTAGCTGATGATTTCCCTGGTGAATTTGCCAAGGCCGTGGTTGCGCACGTAGTTGCAGGAGTCCTGCAAGGTGACCTTTTCGCGGATTTTCTTGGCCGGGTCGATTTTGATTTTGCCTGTGCGCAGGGCTTCGGCCACCCATTCCACATAGTGGATGTATTCCACCGGGGGCTTGCCGTCCGGGCGGCCGGCCCAGTAAGGGCCCTCTATGACCGTGGCCCGGTGGGCGTGCCCGCATTCCGTGCCGATGACGCGCTTGGGGCGCAGGCGTTCGATGGCGCCGTACACCTCTTCGACGTTCATGCGGCAGGCTTCCCAGTCGCCGGCGAACAGGGACAGGGAGGTCTGTTCCCAGCCCTTGCTGGGCACGGTCCATTTTTCGCCGGCCAGGTGGAAGAGAATGGCGGCTTCGGCCACGTCTTCCGGGTAGTGCTTGGGTTCGCGGGCGTTCAGGGTGTACATGATGTCCGCGTCTTCGAGGTCCACGGGGATTTCAAGGCCCGGCCACTCTTCGGAGTTTTCCTCGGCCATCCACTCGCAGGTGTCTACCCAGTCCTCGGTGGTCACGTCCATCTGGGCGCGGTAAACGCGGTGCATGCCCGCGCCGATTTTCAGCTCCCAGGGCACGAAGCCTTGCGCATAAAGCAGGCCGCGCAGATAGCTGAACATGACCCCCATGTCGATGCCGTGCGGACAGAACTGACCGCAACGGTTGCAGCAGGTGCAGCGCGACCAGGCGTAGTCCATGGCCCGGCGCATGAAGGCGTTGTCAACCTGCCCTTTGCGCCTGACCATTTCCCCGAGGGTGCTCTGGATCTTGAAGGCGGGCACCTGCTCCGGGTCGCGGTCGTTGCAGCGGTAAAGAAAGCAACTGTCCGCGCACATGCCGCAGTGGGCGCATATTTCCAGCCAGGTCATGGTGCGGCTTTTACAGGTTTTCCGGATGGAGGCCCACAGCTTTTCCGTATCAACGTCAAGCTCGGCCATTTCCGCGTAATATTGTTTGCCGCCCTTGTCGCTGAGGAGGTGTTTGAGCGCTTCCTCGTTGGTGATGGGCTGCTTGTTGGCAAATTGGCCTTCGGGCATATTGGGCTCCTTTCAGAATGTGTGTCTTACCAGGGGAAACAGTCGCCGCGCCGGTGCCCGCCCCGCTTGATGGCGTAATCCGCCCCGAGCTGCCAGCGCGAGGCGAAGTACAGCACGATGTGCGAGAGCTTGGTAAAAGGCGCGAGAATGAGCATGAGTTCCCCGGAAATAATGTGACAGAGCAGCCAGAAATCATAGTTGCCCACATGCAGCCTGGCGATGAAGCCGGTGACAAAGGGCACGGTGGCGAGGGCCAGAATGAAGTAGTCGTACCAGGTGGTAAGAATGCGTACTTCAGCCAGGGCGATGCGCCGCAAAACTATGAAAAAGGCGCCCATGATAGTAGCCGCTACCAGCACGTCGGCAAGGGGCTGCGGCATGGCCGGCAGCGAAAAGCCGAAGGTTTCCTCAAGGATGACGTTGTGTCCGATCAGGAACAGCGGCACAAGCACGGCGCCCGCGTGAAACAGAACGAAGCAGACGGTGAAAAAGGGCTGGGCCCGCCATCCGTAAGTGCCGAAAGGGATAAGCCATTTGAAGGCCGAGTGGACGCCGCCTTTTATGCCGTCGCCAAGCCAGGGCCGGTAGGCCACGCGCTCAAGACGCCAGTCCAGCCCGTAGAAATAGCGGACGAAGCGAAAGAGCAGCCCGCCGAAGAAAACGGCCAGGGAGACGATGAAACAGGGCCCGGTAAGAAAGCTGTATACATCTGCCATGGGAGTCTCCTCTAGAACTTCCTGATGTTGTCATCTCTTCCGGTCAGGAAGATCCAGTAGCCCAACAGGCCCAGAACGCCAAGGCCCATGAGGATATAGGTCAGGGACTTGGTGCAGACCATGAAGTCGTGCAGGGAATAGAAAACGTTGTCCATACTGTTCTCCTCCGCCTAGTGGGCTTCATAGTCAGGGTGTTCGCGCAGCACCGGCATATAGTAGCAGATGACGCGGTAGGCCGTGACGATGAGAGTGACGACAAAAATGGAAAGGCCGATTTCCATCCAGTGCGGGAAGTATTTCTCGGCCGGGGGAAGCTGCCAGTTAAAGGCCACAAGGCTCACGTTGAAGCGGTTGACCACAACGCCGATGACCGTAATGCAGGCCGCCAGACGGATGAGGCCGGTTTTCTTTTCCCTGGCGCCGATGGCGTACATGAACGAGGGCAGGAGCACAAAGCCGAAAATCTCCACCAGGTACCAGAGCCCGTAGCCCGAGGCCAGGTACTTCCAGTTGTTGTCCATGGCCAGGCCGAAGAGCTTGATGAAGAAGTAGCCCATCATGACGATGGACGCGGCCTTGCCGAAGCCGAGCACGACCTTGTCGGCGTCGCGCAGATGGTGTTCGTCCATTTCGGCGTGCAGGCCCTTGTGGGCGAGGGCGCCTTCGAAGATCACCATGCTCATGCCGGCGAACATGCTGGAGATGAAGAAAAAGACCGGTATGAAGGATGAATACCACAAGGGGTGCATCTTGGAGGGCGCGATAAGGTACAGGGCGCCGAGGGAAGACTGGTGCATGGTCGACAGGATGACGCCCAGCACGGTCAGGGGAATGGTAAGCCGGACGATGACGGCGCGGATGGATTTCCAGCCGAGCCATTCAAAGGCGGCCACCGACCATTCGACGGCCAGCACCGAGACGTACAGGAACACGCACAGGCCCACTTCGTACAGAACGCTGGTGGCCCCCGGCGAATAGAATATCGGGTACACCAGACGCCAGGGCTGGCCCACGTCATAGTGCAGGGCAAAGACCACAAAGGCATAGCCCAGGAAGGCCGAGGTGACGGCGGGCCGCACCGCGGTGTTGAAGCTCTTCAACCCGAAGAGATAGTAGGCCGAGGTCGTGGCGTAGCCGCCGGCGGCCAGAACCACGCCGCAGAGCAGGTCAAAGCTGATCCAGATGCCCCACGGGTAGTTGTCGTCAAGGTTGGTCACGCCGCCCAGGCCCTTGGTGAAGCGCATGACGGTGATGAACAGCCCCATCGCGAGAATGACGGCGGTGAGCACGTTGCCGGGAGAGCTGAACAGCCTGCCGGGATTGATGACGATTTTTCTATTGTGGATGTTGTCCGCGGTCTTGTTTTCAGCGCTCATCTAGGCGTCCTCCTCCGTGTTCTTCTCCGTTTCGGCGTCGGCCTCTTCGGGCTCAGGCTCTGGAGGGTTGTACTTGGCCTCGATCTCCCTGGCGGTTTCCTCGCGGGTCTTTTTCACTTCGCGGGCCACTTCGGCGTCTTTTTCTTTGGCCGCCTTGTCCAGGGCCGTATTGAGCCTGGTTTCGGCCTCTTCGCGCGTTTCCGCGACAGCGGCCCGCACCGCGGCGTCCCGTTCTTCGGCGGCCTGCTTTTCACGGCGCTTGCTGATGAAGTAGGCCCCGCCCAGAAGCACCGGCCAGATGCCGGCCACCATGGCCACCGAGCCCAAAGCTCCGGAGGTCAGTTCCGGCGCGGAGGTCTTGCCGAGCTCGGGCTGGTCCAGCTCCTTGTGGGCAACGGGGGAAATATACAGCCAGTTGGCGCCGCCCATTTCCGTCTCTCCGTAAATTTCGTCCACGTAGAGGCCGGGGTTGTCCATAATGCGCTTGCGGGCGACCTTGATGAGATCGCTGCGCTTGCCGAAGGTCAGGGCGTCCTTGGGGCAGATTTCCACACAGCCGGGCAGCAGCCCCTTTTTCAGGCGCGTGTCGTAACACATGGTGCACTTGTAGACCAGCGGGTTGAGCGCGCTGTCGTAATCATAGGTCGGCACGTAGAAGGGGCAGGCGATCATGCAGTAGCGGCAGCCCACGCAGAGGTTGGGCTTGTAAATGACCGGCCCTTCCTTGGTCTTGACGAAGGCCTTTACAAAGCAGGCCGAAGCGCAGGCCGGCTCCTGGCAATGGTTGCACTGAAACTTCTTGAAAACGGTTTTGCCTTTGGAGCTTTCGTACTTGTTGACCACGGTATATTGCTGGAAGTGCGTGCGCCGCTTTTTATCCAACTCACTGAGATCGTCGAAGGGTTTGGCCGGTTTTTTGAACTGGGCGGGCATGGGCAGGTTGTTGGCCCGCTGGCAGCCGGCTTCGCATTTGCGGCAGCCAATGCAGCGAACCGAATCATGCAGCACGCCCACGGCATCGGGGTGCCCGGCAAAGTCCTTGACGGGCGCGGCTTTGCCTTCCGTGGGCAATACGGCGGCAACGCCGCTGACACCCAGAAAGCTCAGGAATGTTCTTCGTTTCATAACGGCGCCTCCTAGCGTTCCCTGGTCTTGTGGCAGTCAGCGCACTCGGTGGCGGCGGGCTTCTGGTTCATGCCCGTGTGGCAGGTCATGCACTGCTGGTGATAGGCGGCTTTCAAGGGCGGATGCCCGTCAACCGACTTCACGCCGACACCGTGGCAGGAGACGCACTTGGGAGGAGTCTTGGAAGCGGGGCTGTTATGGTGGCAGCCCTGGCACAAGGTGGCCTGTTCCTGGTGGAACGCGGCGGCAAGGCGGCTGTCCTTCTGCTTTTCAAGCAGATTTTCGACTATCTTGCGGTGCGGCAGTTCCGAAGGCGTGTATTCATTGGACAAAATGCCCATGGTCACCTTTTCGGGAATGTCGCCGGCGGCAAAGGTGGCGGCGCGCTTTTCCTCGCGTCTGGCCACGGTCGCCTCGGCCATGGCCTTGCGATCGTCCTTGGAGCGTTGCAGGAGCGAACCGTCTTCCGCGTCCGCGCCGAAGAACCCGCCCGGCGTCAGGCCGACCGGCTCGCTGTGGCAGGCCGCGCAGGAGTTCCGGCTCATACGTTCGGGGATGACGTTGTGGCAGCCGACGCACGAAGGCTTTTGCGCTTCCAGGGCGTGGCAGCCGACGCAGGAGCGGTTCGCGGAACTCTTGTGCATGACCGTGGCCCAGGTCACAAAGTCGGCCTCGGCTTTACCCTCGTAGCTGTGGCAGGTCGAGCAGGCCGCAATCTTTTTGTGGTGGCACGAGCGACAGTCCATGGAGACGCTCTCGTGGAATTTGTGGTTGAAGGCCACGGGCTGCATCATGCCCTTGATTTCCGTGCCTTCGGCCGGGCTGGGCATCATGAGCGTCGCGTCGTCCTGCCCGCGATCCAGACGGGGCACGGAAACCGGATCGACCTTGGCCGTTTCCACGGCCATGGCGTCCAGCGCGGCGGCGCTGTGGCAACCGGCGCATGTGTCCGGGCCGGACTTGGCCTCGGCGGTTTTCAACGCCGTGGACTGAAGGTGGCAGTTGACACAGGACTGGTGCGCCGCCCTGTCAAGCGTGGGGCGATCGAAAAGAGGGCCGTTTTCGTCAACCGGCGCCGGGCCGCCGCTTTGCGCGACCTTGGCGGCGAGCGCCGTTTCAGCTTCGGCAAGCATATGGCAGGCGCGGCAGGAGTCTTCCCGGTTTTTGCTCCAGGCGAGCTTTTTTTCCGCGGCGTCGTATACGTGGTGGCAGGCGGCGCAGTTTTTATCCTGGCCGGGCGCCTTGATTTGCAGCGAGGCGACATGGGTGTTGTGCAGCACCTTGTCGAGGGCGATGTCCCGCCGGGCCGAAGGCACAGGCTTCGGGTTGTGGCAGCCGCGACATTCGGCTTCAAGAGGACCCGTGGCCTTGCCGGTTTTGAGCGTGTCCGTGTGGCAGCCGATGCAACTGGCGTGGTACATGCGCTTCAGGGCGTCGCCCTCAAGAGCGTCGGCGTTCTTGTAGGTGAAGGCATAGGCGGAGGGGGCGTCTTCATCCGCCCCCGGCCCCTTCTTGAGGGGCTCGTGACAGCTGCTACAGTCTTTCCGCGCGGCCTTCATGGCCTCGGCATGCTTGTCATGCAAAAAGACGACGGGAGGCAGTTCAAGTCTTCCTTTCGCGGCCATGGCGTCGATGACGACCACATCGGCCCGTCCCTCGGGCCCGACCGGCTTCGCCTCATCAGCGCCGGCCAGGGCCGGCAGGGCCAAGGCGGCAAGGAGCAGGAAAAAACCTGCCCAGCGCGGCAATGACGTTGGTTTTCTCATAGAACGCAGTCCTTTTGATACGGTGTGACAACTTGTTGCAACTTCATGAACGGACCCGAGGCCGACCCGGACCGGTCGGTCGAAAAAGCGGGCCGCGCCAAAGCGGAACCGGCTCACCAGGAATAGAAAGCCAGACCCGCGTCAGGCGGACCTTTCAGCCGGCCTTGCCCAAGGCCCGGCGCTTGCCCGAAAGAGAATCCCGCCGAATCAGGGCGCGGGACGGTCGGCAATCAACCTGTTTTTGTCATAAGGCCGATGCTATACGCCGTAACCGCATACAGAATCGGCGTCAAGCGAAACTTTAGACATGTGACTACTAACAAATCTGGATTTATTCAGATAATATAGTAAAAATACTTAGTAAGGATACTTTTATTTTCTTTAAAGCATACTTTTTCACTCCACTATGGACCAATATATTGAGTTCGATATCAGCAATTCTCATTATCAGCTTTTTTACGGACTTGCCAGAACAATTCTCCGGATCCATTCTCCTGGTCCGTTCTCCTGATTCAGGGCAGCGATTCTCATTTTGTCGAAGCCAATTTGATCGCATGTGGGCTCTGCCCACACCCGCCAGGGCCAGGCCGGCCCTGGACCCGGCGAAAGGGTGACTGGAGTGGCACCCTGTTGCTATGTGCAGCCGGAACCCAAACTGAGGGGGTCCGGGGCAGCGCCCCGGCCGCCGGAGGCATTGCCTTTCACAGTTGGCGAATGGGGGGCCGCAAAAAGCTCATAATGAGAATTGCTGGATTCAGGGCCGTCCAGGGCCGGAGGGTGAGAAAAATTTTCGATTTGCCCTTTAGAGATTGAATGATCAAAAATTCCCAGAAAATCATCCTGGGAGAAGCCGCTGAGCTTCACCGCAAAAGGCAGCGCCCACGGTGGGGTGCGCCTCCTGCCGCTTCCCCTTATTGGACGTGCGAAGCATGTACGTGCGGTTGCCGTCGCCGCTCTCGTGAAAATATATCCCTTTTTCTCCTTGCAATTTAGTCCAGGCTGGCATAGGAAGTCTCTTCCGGTAACGGAGGTTTTAGTGGCCTCGCCCTTCTCATCGAAATTTCCTTTATGGTTTGAAACCTCTCCCTTCAGGGAGATGCCAGCTTGACGCCCGGCAACGCCGGGAATACCTTTCAGGTAACCCCTTCCTTCAGGGAGGGGGCAATCCA
>JAIRTI010000020.1 GCA_031255035.1 Desulfovibrio sp. | reverse complement strand
CGGCGGCGGCGGCATATTTTCAACAGCCGGATCGGGCAGGGCGTTGACGCCGAGGACGAAAAAACGCCCGTCCTCGGCCGCTGCCCAGAAGACTTCATGGCGGTTGCCCCTGACCGGCGCGTCCTTGAGGCAGTCCAGGGCCTCTCTGGCGCTCGTCAGCAAATCGCCCCGCACCTTCTCGGGCAGGGACGCCCCTTCGACGGAGGCCTGCGAGGGCCAGTGTTCCGGCGTATTGAAGCTGCTGCGCACCCGGAACAAAAGCTCGTCAAGCTCCGGGCGGTCCAGTCCGCGATGAACGCTTCCCCTGGCATGCACCGCGGGGATCAGCGTCAGGGCGACGCACAGGGGCATGGCCCGGTCACGGATGCCGCGTTTAAGGCGGTAGATAATGGCCCGAGAGCGGTAGGCCGTGCTGAACGACGACTGGATGGCCTTGAGAATGTCGGCGGCGGCAACGGGCGTCCGCAGCAACTGCTCGGGCATGACCAGGGCGCCGTGTTCGTCGCGCACCGGCAGACAGCGGACGAGCAGCACGTGGCCGTCCGCCGCGATTTCCGGATAGCGCGCCGCCGAAAGCTCGCGCACCTCCTCCTCAAGGGAGGACGGCAGGGGAAACGATCTGGACATGCGCTCGCGGATGGCGGCCCCGGCCTCGGCAAAACTCCCCGGATCGTCCTGCGAGATGATCATGATGCGATCGATCTCGTCGTGCATGTCCGGGTTGTTGAAGTACTCCCACCAGGCCGCGCCGGTAACGATAAAGCCCCTGGGCATGAACTCGGGGTAATTCAGCCGGATGGCCTCAAGCTTGGTCAGATTCGCGGAGATAAGGCCGGAGTGCTTCCCGGACACCTCGCAGTAAGGAACGAGCCGGGGGCCGTGCAGCGGGGTCAGACCTTTGCCGAGGCTGGCCTGCACGTTGGAGCGCAGGGTCGAAAACGCTTCGTCCAGGCGCTTGAAGCGTCCTGGGGCAAGGGCGTTCAGTTGCAGGATGCACTGCATCGAGGCAACGGTGAGTTTGGCGGTGCACAGACGGAGAAACGGCATGCCGAAGGGCATTTCAGCGGCCAGGCGCTCTTCGAAATCCATCATCTCGCCATAGGCTTCGATGTAAGCGCTCAAAAACAGTCTGAAACGGTGGAATCCGGCCGCAAAGGATTCGCCGCCGGCGGCTTCGGCGGCCTTGCGCTTGAACAAACGGGAAAAAAGGGCAGCCATGCGACCCGGTTATCGCCCGTTCAGCGACTGCAAACGCCGGGCGTCAACAATTTTATTGCAGAGGTCCTCTATGCTCACCGGCTTGAGCATGTAGAAAAAAGCGCCGAGTTCCATGCCTTTGGCGGCATCGGCCATATCGGCATGCCCGGAAAGGATGATCACCGACACGTCCGGGCGCCTTTCGCGGATGAAGCCCAAGGTCTCAAGGCCGTCCATGCCCGGCATTTTCACGTCAAGCAGGACAATGTCCGCGTCGTGCGAGGCAAGCCATTCAAGGGCGGCTTCGCCGCTCTCCAGGCAATCGGCTTCAGCGCCGCGACGGCGCAGACGAAGAGCCAGTATTTCCCCGGCCTCGGTCTCGTCATCCACGATGAGAATGCGGGCGCCTTCCATGGATTGTGCCGTCCGTTGTTGAGGTGACGTATCCGCCAGAGCCCGCATTCTCGGGCCTGTCTCCCCTATATCCTCTTTCCAGGCAAAAGGGCAATAGGGACGGATCAAGACCAGCAATTCTCATTATGAGCCTTTTTGCGGCCCCCCATTCGCCAACTGTGAAAGGCAATGCCTCCGGCGGCCGGGGCGCTGCCCCGGACCCCCTCAGTTTGGGTTCCGGCTGCGCGCAGCAACTTGGCAGCACTCCTGTAACCCAATCGCCGGGTCCAGGGCCGGCAAGGCCCTGGCGGGTGTGGGCAGAGCCCACATGCGATCAGATTGGCTTCGACAACAGAACCGCGAAAGGCAAGGCCCTGGCGGGTGTGGGCGGAGCCCACATGCGATCAGATTGGCTTCGACAAAATTAGAATTGCCGGCCTTCGCCGAAATCCCGTTGCCAATCCGGCGGGCGCGCCTTATTATCAGCCGATGCCCATATATCGCTTGCCGGACACGGGCGTGGCCTTCCCCGATCCGTTTGACGCCGAGCCGGACGGCCTTCTGGCCGTCGGCGGCAACCTCAGCCCGCACCGGCTGGTGGCCGCCTATTGCATCGGCGTGTTTCCCTGGTATCACGAGGACAGCCCTCCGCTCTGGTGGACGCCCGACCCGCGTTGCGTCCTGCTGCCCGAAACCTTCCATCTGCCGCGATCGCTCAAGCGCGTGATGGACAGGGGCGTCTTTACCTTCAGCCTGGACGCCGCCTTTGACGACGTCATCCAGGCCTGCGCCGGACCGCGCGGCGACTACGACGGCACCTGGCTGTTGCCGGAAATGATTGCGGCCTATGGCAATCTGCACAGGATGGGCCTTGCCCATTCGGTGGAGGCATGGCAGGATGGAGAACTCGCCGGGGGTCTGTACGGAGTGGCTCTCGGCGGCGTCTTTTTCGGGGAATCCATGTTTTACCGCGCCCCGGACGCCTCCAAGGCCGCCTTTGCCCATCTGGTGCGAACCTTACGGCAGGAAGGGTTTACCCTGATTGATTGCCAGCAGGTCACCGAACACATGCTCCGTTTCGGCGCTCAAGCCGTGCCCCGTTCGCAATTTATGGATTTACTGGCGTCGGCGCTGGCAAAACCCCTGCGCCGGGGCAGTTGGCGGCAGGGCATCCCCCCGGCCCAGGCGCAAGATGAAGAGCGAAAGCACACGCCATGAAGCAGGCCCAAAGCGCATCGTTCACCAAGCCGTCCCTGGCCGAAGCGCCCTTTACCCTGGAAAGCGCCTACACGCCCCAGGGGGATCAGCCCGAAGCCATTGACATGCTGGTGGAGAATCTTCAGCAGGGCGTGAAGGATCAGATCCTCCTCGGCGTCACGGGTTCGGGCAAGACCTTTACCATGGCCCAGACCATCGTCCGTGCCGGACGCCCGGCCCTCATCCTGGCCCCGAACAAAACCCTGGCCGCCCAGTTGTACAATGAATTCCGCAGCCTGTTCCCCCGCAACGCCGTCGAGTATTTTGTCAGTTATTACGACTACTATCAGCCTGAGGCCTATGTGCCTGCGTCCGATACCTATATTGAAAAAGACTCCTCCATCAACGACAATATCGACAAGCTGCGCCACGCGGCCACCCACGCCCTGCTCACCCGGCGCGACGTCATCATTGTCGCTTCGGTTTCCTGCATTTACGGCCTGGGCTCACCCGAATTCTACGCCCGGCTGATCATCCCGGTCGAAGTCGGGCAGCGCCTCAGCATGGAGAGCGTTATCGGGCGCCTGGTTGACGTCCAATACACCCGCAATGACTACGACTTTCACCGGGCGACCTTCAGAGTGCGCGGCGACGTGCTTGAAGTCATCCCGTCCTATGAGCACGAGCGGGCCCTCCGGCTTGAATTTTACGGCGACGAACTGGAAACCCTGTCCGAAGTTGACCCGCTGACCGGCGCGGTCCTGTCCCGCATAGGCAAAAGCGTCATCTACCCCGCCAGCCACTACGTGTCCGACAAGGACAACCTGCGCCGGGCCATCGTCGATATCCGCGCGGAGCTGCAAGACGTGCTGGCCGGGCATCAGAGCGCCAACCGCCTGGTGGAGGCCCAGCGGCTGGAACAGCGCACCGTGCTCGACCTCGAAATGATGGAGCAGATGGGCTACTGCAGCGGCATCGAAAACTATTCCCGCCACCTGGACGGCAGGGCCGAAGGGTCCGCGCCTTCCTGCCTGCTCGATTACTTTCCCGACGATTTTCTGCTGTTCGTGGACGAGTCGCACATCACCATCCCGCAGGTGGGCGCCATGTTCAAGGGCGACCGCTCCCGGAAAAACACCCTGGTGGACTACGGCTTCCGGCTGCCTTCGGCCCTGGACAACCGGCCTTTGTGTTTTGAGGAATTTCTGGAACGCGTCGGGCAGAGCGTCTACGTCTCCGCCACCCCCGGCCCCTGGGAAAAAGACCGTTCCCAGGGCGTCGTGGCCGAACAGATCATCCGCCCCACCGGCCTGCTAGACCCTGAAGTCGACATGCGCCCCAGCAAAGGCCAGATGGACGACCTGCTGGCGGAATGCCGCGTCCGGGCGCAAAAAAAACAACGCGTGCTCGTGACCACGCTCACCAAACGCATGGCCGAGGATCTCACCGAGTACTTCAACTCTATGGGCCTGCTGGCCAAATACCTGCACTCGGATATCGACACCCTGGAGCGCATGAGCATCATCCACAAACTGCGCAAGGGCGACTTTGACGTGCTTGTGGGCATCAACCTTCTGCGCGAAGGTCTCGACATCCCCGAGGTCTCCCTGGTGGCGATTCTGGACGCCGACAAAGAAGGTTTTCTGCGCTCCGCCGGCTCGCTAATCCAGACCTTCGGGCGCGCCGCCCGCAACGACCAGGGCCGGGTTATTCTTTACGCCGACAACGTCACCGCCTCCATGAAGGCGGCCATGGACGAAACCGCCAGACGCCGGGAAAAGCAGCGGAGCTTCAACAAAGACCACGGCATCACCCCGGCCACGATACTCAAAGATGTGGACACGCCCTTTAACTCCCTGTTCGGGGCGCCCGCGCCGGGAACGAGGCGCGGCAGGGGCAAAAGCCAGAAAGTCGCCGAGCCCGAAGACAACGCCGCCTATGCCTCGCCCCTTGAACTGGCCCGCCTCATCCAGCGCCTGGAGCGGGAAATGCGCGACGCCGCCCGCGAACTGGAATTCGAACGCGCCGCCGGACTCCGGGATCGCATCCGGGGCCTGCGCAACCGGCTGTTCGTGGCCGAAGGCGACCCGGATGCGGCGGCAAAACTTTCGGAGACGCCATGATTGCAGCACACAGCCCTGTTCCTGAAAACACGCGGCAGCGGGCGGCCGAGTTGCGCCGCCTGCTGGAATATCACAGCCGGCGCTATTACGTCATGGACGACCCGGAAATTGCCGACGCCGAATACGACGCCCTGTTTCGCGAACTTCTGCTTCTCGAAAGGGAGCACCCCGAACTGAAGACGGCGGACTCGCCCACGCTGCGCGTGGGCGGGGCCGTGCTTCCGGCGCTGCCCGCCAAAGCCCATTCCCTGCGTATGTACAGCCTGGACAACGTCTTTGACCTGGAAGAATGGCGCGATTTCGTCAAAAAAATGCTGCGCTCCGCGCCCGGCCTTCGCCTTGAGGACCTGGCCTTCTGGATGGAGCCGAAAATGGACGGGCTGGCCATGGAACTCGTCTACGAAAACGGGCTCCTGACCACTGCCCTGACCAGAGGCGACGGCAGCACCGGGGAAGTGGTCACCGAGAACATGCGCACCGTCAAAAACATCCCCCTGCGCCTTGCCGGAGCGCCGGAGCGCGTTCCTTCCCTGCTTGAGGTGCGCGGCGAAGTGGTGATGACCAAAAAGGACTTCGCGGCCCTCAACGCCAGGCAGGAGGCGGCGGGGACGAAAAGCTTCGCCAATCCGCGCAACGCGGCGGCCGGCTCGGTCCGCCAGCTTGACTCTTCCGTCGCGGCGGGCAGGCCCCTGCGCTTCATCGCCTACGGCATGGGGCTTGCGGCCTGGGCAGGCGCGACGCCGTGGAAAACGCAGGAAGACGTCATGCTCGGCATCCGGGAACTTGGCTTCACCATCGCGCCCCGCGCCTCGCTATGTTCCTCGGCGCTGGACGTTGAGGAATGGCGCCGCCGGCTTTCGGATCAGCGCGACGATTTTCCGTTTGAACTCGACGGCGCCGTGGCCAAGGTCAACGACCTCGACACGCAGCGCGAACTCGGCTTCACCGCCAGGGCCCCGCGCTTTGCCGTTGCCTTCAAATTCGCGGCCATGCAGGCGGAAACCACACTGAAAGACATCGTTATCCAGGTAGGCCGCACAGGAGTGCTCACCCCGGTGGCCGTCCTTGAGCCGGTCAATGTCGGCGGCGTGGTCGTGCAGCGGGCCACCCTGCATAATGAAGACGAAATCAAGAGCAAACAAATCCTGATTGGCGACAGCGTCATCGTCCAGCGCGCCGGCGACGTTATTCCCGAGCTTGTCGGCCCGGTGGTCGAAAAACGCGGCGGCCGGGAGCGCCCGTTCATCTTTCCCGAACGCTGCCCGGAGTGCGGCAACCACGTCCATCGGGAAGAGGGCGAAGCCGCCTGGCGCTGCGTGAACAGGGCCTGCCCGGCGGTCATCAGGGAATCGATCAAGCATTTTGTGTCAAAGGCCGGCCTTGATATCCAGGGCGTCGGCGGCAAACTGGTCGAGCGGTTGATCGACCGGCGGCTTCTGAAAAGCCCGGCGGATCTGTTCCGGCTCCGGACGGACAATCTGGCCGCGCTTGATCGCATGGGGGAAAAATCCGCCGCCAAGGTCGTCGAGGCCGTGGACGAAGCGAAAAAAAAGGCCGGCCTGCCCCGGCTGCTCTCGGCCCTGGGCATCCGGCATGTCGGAGAACAGACCGCCAAAGCCCTGGCCCAGGCCTTCCCATCCCTTGACGATCTGGCCGCCGCTTCTGCCGAGGACTTGCGGCAGGTGCCGGACGTCGGGCCGGAAGTGGCTGCCGCCATTAAGGATTTTTTCGCCGAGGACGGCAACCGGCGCCTGCTGCAAGATCTGAAAGACCAGGGACTGTGGCCCGTGCTCCGCCCGCCCGTCCCCGCCGCTTCCGCCGCCGGCGCGGAAGGCGGGCAGATCTCCCTGCTCTCCCTGTTGCCCGAAGCCTTTGGCGGCCCGACGCCATCTTCCGCGCCGCTGGCCGGCAAATGCCTTCTTTTCACCGGGAGCCTCGAAAAACTCTCGCGCGGCGAAGCCCGGCGGCTTGCCGAAGAGGCCGGCGCGGACGTGGTTTCCTCGGTGTCGCGCAAACTCGACTACCTGGTGGTCGGCGACGCCCCAGGCGCCAAGCTTGACAAAGCCAGGGACCTTGGCATCGCGATTTTGAGCGAGAAGGAATTCATGGAAAAAATCGGCCGGACCTGAGGGGCCGCGCCCTGAGGGACCGCGCTATAACGGCGCGGGCGCCAGGCCGCTTTCCTCAAGGGCGAGGCAGGCCAGGGCGTTCACCGTGGCCGCAGCCAGAGGCGACCCGCCCCGCCGGCCGCGCACGGCAAGCACGGCAAGATCGCCGCGCCGCAAGGCCAGTTCCTTGGACTCCGCCGCGTTCACAAAGCCTACCGGCATGGCGATGACCAGCGCCGGGGGCTCTCCCCCCGAATCCAGATAGTCAAACAGGGCCAAAAGGGCCGTGGGCGCGTTGCCTATGGCAAGGACGGACGAACCCATGCGCTCGCTCAACGCCCTGATGCCGGCCTTCGCCCTGGTGCAGCCCAGACGCCGCGCCGTTTCGGCAACCCCTGCCCCATAGAGAAAGCATTCGGCGCGCACCCCAAGCGGAGCGAGCCGCCGGGCAGGCATGCCCGCAACGGCCATGGCGGTGTCCGCATACACGGGCCGGCCCTTTTTCAAGGCCTCCACGCCCGCGCGCACCGCCGCGTCCGGCAGATACAAAGAGGAAAGAAGCGACAGATCGCCGCTGCTGTGCACCAGACGGCGGGCCACCTGCCAGGCCGGTCCGGCAAAGGGTCTGGGTTCTTGAACTTCACTTTCTATGATGGCGAACGACCGCCGCTCAATGGCCTCTGGACCGGAAGCGGAGTCCAGGCGTATCACGCCGTTCGCGCCAAAATCGGCAACGCCGCCGTCCGCCGGGGCCGCAAAACGGTCACAAGGGGGCATTGCCCGGTCTGCGCAGAAAAAAACTCGTAATACAGTCAACGTCCTCCGGCCTTGAGGCCGCGCCGAGTTCCGCATCGCCGCCGGAGCACACGAACTGCCCGTCGGCCAAAATGATATATCCCGCCGAAAGCACGTTGGCGTACGGCAGTTGCTCGCGCATGTCCAGATGAGCGACCCTGTCCGGGAAAAGAAAGGGGACCGGCTGACCGGAAAAATCTTCGCAAATAAGGTATTTCATGCTATGGGACTCCGCTGAGGCTTGGTGAAAGAAGGCGGACCGCACATGCTCCGCAGCCCCCTGCCGACATTTCAGGCATAGCTATTTTTGCGGCAACAATCAACGCCGCATTTTCATCAACAGCAATTCTGATTTTGTCGAAGCCAATCTGATCGCATGTGGGCTCCGCCCACACCCGCCAGGGCCTTGCCTTTCGCGGTTCTGTTGTCGAAGCCAATTTGATCGCATGTGGGCTCCGCCCACACCCGCCAGGGCCTTGCCGGCCCTGGACCCGGC
>JAIRTI010000212.1 GCA_031255035.1 Desulfovibrio sp. | reverse complement strand
TTCATCTGCACTGCCACACGGAATACAGCCTTCTGGACGGGGCCATCCGCATCAAGGATTTATGCGCCAAGGCCAAAGACTTCGGCATGCACGCGGCGGCCATCACCGATCACGGCAATCTGTTCGGCGCCCTGCGCTTTTATCTCACAGCCAGGGAATACGGCATAAAGCCGATTATCGGCTGCGAGGTCTACGTCTGCCACGACCACACGGACAGAACCTCGGAGTTGTGCAATACCCGCTACCACCTGCTGCTGCTGGCCCAAAACGCCGTCGGCTACCACAACCTGGTCCGGCTGGTTTCGCACGGGCATCTGCACGGCTTTTACCGCAAGCCCAGAGTCGACAAGGCCTTGCTGCGGCAATACTCCGAAGGGATCATCGGCCTGTCCGCCTGCATCGCGGGCGAAGTGCCGCGCCTGTTCGTCCGCCAGGGTATGGACGCGGCCGTCAAGGCGGCCGGCGAATATGCGGCCATATATCCGGGCCGATTCTATCTGGAAATCCAGTCCAACGGCCTCGCGGAACAGATCCGGGCCAACCAGGCGCTTATTGAGATCGCCGGGCGTCTGAACCTGCCCCTGGTCGCCACCAACGACTGCCACTACTTAAACGCCGACGACGCGGACGCCCACGATGTGCTCCTCTGCATCCAGACCCAGGCCAAGGTGACGGATGAAAACCGCATGCGCTTTGAAACCAGGGAACTCTACTATAAAAGCAGCGAGGAGATGGAGGCCGCCTTCGCGCATGTGCCGGAGGCCATCGCCAACGCTGGCCGCATCGCGGACATGTGCGAGGACTATGGTTTCGACCTCAAAAGCTATCACTTTCCGCTCTACGACCTGCCGGAAGGGGTGACCCCCGAAGACGAGTTCAGACGGCTGGCGCATGAAGGCCTGGAAAAACGCCTGGCGAAAATAACGTATCCCATGGACGAAAAGGTCTACCGG
Organism: Desulfovibrio sp.; assembly: GCA_031255035.1. Lineage (GTDB taxonomy): Bacteria > Desulfobacterota > Desulfovibrionia > Desulfovibrionales > Desulfovibrionaceae > Frigididesulfovibrio. Next base: position 3,230 of record JAIRTI010000212.1, on the reverse strand, counting down.
GATCGCCTGGAATTCGAGCTGAACGTCATCTGCGCCATGGAGTTTCCCGGCTACTTCCTTATCGTCCAGGACTTCATCAACTGGGCCAAGGACAATCACATCCCGGTGGGGCCCGGCCGGGGTTCGGCGGCCGGGTCGCTGGTGGCCTATGCCCTGCGCATCACCAACCTGGACCCCATTCCCTACAACCTGCTGTTCGAGCGCTTCCTGAACAACGAACGCATAAGCATGCCCGACATCGACGTGGATTTCTGCGAAGCCAAACGGCAGCAGGTCATCGAGTACGTGAACCGCAAATACGGCTCCGACTCGGTGGCCCAGATCACCACCTTCGGGAAGATGCTGGCCAAAGCGGCCGTGCGCGACGTCGGCCGCACTCTGGGCATGAGCTTCCAGGATACCGACCGCATCGCCAAGCTGATCCCTTTGGACCTCAAGATGACGGTGCAAAAGGCCCTGGATATCGAACCGGATCTGCGCGCCCTGTATGACGGAGACGCCCAGATCCGCCGCCTGCTGGATACGGCCATGCTCCTTGAGGGCCTGTGCCGCCACGCCTCGATCCACGCGGCCGGGCTTGTGGTTTCCGACAAGCCCATGGTCGAGTACCTGCCGGTGTATCGCGGCAAGGGCGAGAGCGACGTGGTCACCCAGTTCGACATGAAGATGGTTGAAAAAGTCGGGCTGGTGAAGTTCGACTTTCTCGGTCTGCGCAACATGACCGTCCTTGACGACGCGCTGCGCAACATCGCCGCCGCAGGCAAAGTCGCGCCCGACCTGGACTCCCTGCCCCTTGACGACCAGGCCACCTACCGGCTGTACGCCAAGGGGGATACCGACGGCATCTTCCAGGTGGAAAGCTCGGGAATGCGCGGCTACCTCCGGCAGTTAAAACCCACGGTGTTTGAAGACATCATCGCCATGCTCGCCCTGTACCGGCCCGGCCCTTTGAAGTCCGGCATGGTGACCGAATTCATCCAGCGTAAACACGGCAAGGTCAAGGTCAGCTATCCGCTGCCGATTCTCGAAACCTGCCTGAAAGACACCTACGGGGTCATCGTCTATCAGGAACAGGTCATGCAGATCTCGCAGATGGTCGCCGGCTACACCCTGGGCGGCGCCGACCTGTTACGCCGGGCCATGGGCAAAAAAGACCCGGCGGCCATGGCGGCCGAGCGCTCGAAATTCGTCGGCGGCGCGGTGGATCGCGGCGTTTCGCCGGACAAGGCCGGCGAGATTTTCGACCTGATGGAGAAGTTCGCCGAATACGGCTTCAACAAGTCGCATTCGGCCGCCTACGCCCTGATCTCCTACCACACGGCCTACCTGAAAACCCACTACCCCACCGAGTTCATGGCGGCGCTGCTGTCGTCGGAAATGGGCGATCAGAACAAACTTCTCAAATACATCGCCGCCTGCCGCGACATGGGCGTCACGATCCTGCCGCCCGACATCCAGAGCAGCCGGTGGAAATTCACGGTCAAGGACGGCGCCGTTCTCTTCGGCCTCGGGGCCATCAAGAATGTGGGCGAGGAAGCGGTGCGCGAGATGGTGGCGGCCAGGGACAAAGACGGCCCGTACACCTCCCTGCTGGATCTGTGCTGCCGCGTGCCCTTGCGCAAGATGACCAAACGGGTTCTGGAAAGCCTGATCAAAAGCGGGGCCTGCTCCTCTTTCGGCGTCAGCCGCGCCGGGCTTCTGGCCGCTTTGGACGGCGTTGCCGCGCGCGCGCAAAAAAAGGCCAAAGACAAGGGTTCCGGCCAGATGTCTCTTTTGGCGATGATGCCCGAAGAAAGCCTGGAAGCCTGCCGAGGCATCGGTTTTGACTGCCCGGAATCGGGCATGCCCGAATGGGACAACGATGTCTTCTCGCGCTGCGAAAAGGAATCGCTGGGCTTTTACTTCACCAGCCACCCCTTACAGCCCTACCGGCGGGAAATGGGCCGCCTGCGCCTGACGCCTCTGGACGAGTGTCGCGAGCTTGCCCCGGAAAGCTCTTTCAAATGCGCGGTGCTCGCCAGTGTGGACAAATTGCGCTTTGACAAGAAAGAACGCCGCTGGGCTTTGCTCCAGGTGGAGGATCTGACGGCGACGGGCATGGCCTTTTGCTTCGCCGACGCATACGAACAGTTCAAGGATCTGCTGATCCCGGACACGCCCCTCTATATGGAAGGGCGCATCAGCCGGCCGCGCGAAGAGGACAGCGCCGAAAGCCCGGAAGGTGAGGACGCCCCGCTCAAGGAAATCAAATTCATCGTGGAAAAGGTGCTGCCCCTTGACGAGGCCTGCGCCAACGCCTCCGAGCCCTATTGCATCGACATCGCCTCGGCGGACGAAGCCGCGCGCCGCCTGGACGGCCTTGAAAACATCCTGTCCAGACATAAAGGCCCGGTGCCGGTGCACGTCATGCTCCACCTCGGGGACAGCTGGTGCCGGTTGGAGCTGAACAGCCACAAAGTCATGCCCGGCCCGCCCCTGGAACAGGACCTGGCGGTCTGGAGCGGACCGGAGACGCGCCCGTAATTCTGAAATATTTTTATTGAGAACCGCGTAAAGTCCAAGCCGAAACGGCCGACAATTCTCATTTTGCTGAAGCCGGCCAGTTTGGATGTGGGCTCTGCCCACACCCGCCAGGGTCTGGCCGGCCCCGGTTCCGTCCCCGGACCCGGCGAATGGACCCGGCGAATGGGCCAAGAGAATGGACCGGGCGAGTCAGCAAAAAAGGTTCATAATGAGAATTGCCGCGAAACGGCGCGTTTGCGGCCGGGCGTGGCGGCAAAACAAGGACGCGGTAATACAAGTTTTTGAACCTTTCTCTTTTTGTGGAAAATTTCTGTGAAATGGTGTAGCTTCCACCGTTCCACCCCGTTAATACACGATCCATCATGCTAAGAGGCTGATAGAGATATGGTCAAGATTCTGGATTCACTGCTCGGAGCGTTTTCAAGCGACCTCGCCATCGACCTTGGCACGGCCAATACCTGCGTCTACGTCAAAGGACGCGGCATTGTGCTGCGCGAACCTTCGGTCGTGGCCGTACGCAAGGACGTGCGCACCAACCGCGTTCTTGCCGTGGGCATCGAGGCCAAACGCATGCTCGGCAAAACCCCAGGCAACATTGAAGCCATCAGGCCCATGAAAGACGGCGTCATCGCCGACTTTGAAGTCACCGAGGCCATGCTGCGCTATTTCATCGCCAAGGTGCACAACTCCCGGCGTCTGGTCCGGCC
>JAIRTI010000200.1 GCA_031255035.1 Desulfovibrio sp. | reverse complement strand
GTTCCGGGCGCTCCGCAGCCAGGCGCCCGCGGCATTGGCGACGCGCCGGGCCACAAAGAAGGCCTTGGGCGCGGTAAACTTGTTGTTGTAGCTGGTGAAATAGACGTCGGCAGCGGCGTATTCCACGGAATTAAGCCCGAAATACTCGCCCACGGCGGCCGCGCTGGGAAAGGAAAGAACCATGGTTGACGCGGAAATAAGCGCGTTGTCGGTAAGCAGCAGCCCGTTCAGTTCCAGGTCCGGGCTGCCGCCGGTAATGACGCGCGGGATTACATTGACAATGTGGGATGCGGGGATGGCCATTTGTTATTGCTCCTTTTGGGGGTTGTGGTGGACGTCCACGTTTTCCAGGCGTGAGACGGCGGCCCGGCCGAAGGCCTCGAATTCGGCGCTGACGCCCTCGGTTATGGTGAGGCGCAGCGTGGTCATCCAGCGGCGTACAAATTGCTTTGCGTCGCCGACGAAGGAAATATCGCGGGCATCGTCGGCATAGAGAGCGGACATGCCCCAATCGTGGAAAAACCGGACGCCGACGCTTGAGCGGGTAAGCGTGGCAAGCCGCCTTGCCCGTTGCCGCGCCGTGTCATCCTCCGAGCAGAAATCAATCTGGACGGCGATTTCGATCAGCCCCTTGACGGCAAGGCTTCCGGTTTTTTCCGGCGCTTGCCTGTCCCAGGCGTATTCCTCGACGGCGGTCCCGCGCTGCGTGTCGAAAAGGATGCTGATAACGGCGTACTCGTTTGTTTCCGGCGGCAGCGCGGCCCGGTTCTGCCAGCCCTGGACCACGTTTTCCGGGGCGAGGGCCGGGAGCGCGTAGGCCATGACAAAGGCCCGGACGGCGGCGTAAACGTCCGCTTCGGAGACGGGCGCGGGGTTTGCGGGGCGGGCGATGTCGGTCTGACTCATGGCGTATGCCACTCCGAAGCGCTGAAGTCGGGCGGCTTGACTTGCAGCGTGGCGCGCACACTGGCCCAGCCGGAGCGGGTGAAATCCTCCAGCACAGCGTCCACCAGCCACCAGGTTTGATCATCAAGTTGAAACACATCGCCCCCGCGCGAGAGCGGGCGCACAATCCCGGCCACCCGCTTTTCCAGCTCGGGCGTTGAGAACAGGTAAAACTTGCGGCCCACTTCCTCCATGCCCACGCGATCCGCGTGGTACAGGGCGCCAGGCCCCTCTGATTGCATTTGCGCGGTAATCGACACGCCGGGCGCGTATATGCTCTTTACGCCGCCGTCAGGGCATGTGGCCTGACGAATACTCTGGTAGAGCGTGGCTTTTATGTCCGGGTGCAGGGCGTTGATCGCGGGCCGGACAATGGCATGTAGATTGATGCCGCCGATCATGGCAGCACCTCGTAGCTGATGGCTTCCTGCATGGTGCCGGTATCCACCAGGGGCAGGTCCGGCCTGCCCTTGCCGCCTTTTCTTCTGAGCTTCGCCTTGACCGTCGCGGGCTTCAAGGGCGGCCCGATGCCCGCTTCAATGGCCGCCTGCATATCTTTTGCCGCCGTTTCGCCGACCATTGCCAGCATGCCCCGGACATCGCCGGGGTTCGCCCTGAGGAGCCAGGCTGCCGCGCTGATCCACTCTTCCCTTTTTTGTTGTAAGGTGGAGCGCATAAAGGAGCGGGCCGGAATATTGGCGGCACCGAACTCATGCACGGCGGCGATGGCGGCCACGGGCAGAGTGGACGTCTCCCCGGAATAGGAGGCGCCTGCCAGAATCCCGACCCGGACTTCCGCGTTTTGCGCGCAATAAGCCGCCAGAGCCGCCTTCCACTTGCCGCCGCCACGGGTTTGCACTTTCACGGACATTGCCGCCTCCCCGGATGTTTACCTGTATACAGCCTGCCGCCGACCGCGTAGCCGGACAGCAGTTTCCAGGCGGTCGCCCCGCATTGCGTCTGGTTGTACCAGCCGGCATTGGGGCTTGTGGGCGCGGCGAAAGACGCGGAAACGCTGCCTTCCGTCGCGCTGACCACATTGCCGACCACATTGCCGCGCAGCTTCAGTTCGCAGAGGTGACAGACCAGCAGGTAGAGAATCGTCCGGCGCGTGGTCACTTTCGGGGGATTGTAGGGGACTTTGGAGCGTCCCGAGTTGTCCACCACGACGCAGGCCACGTCAAAGGCGAAATAAAGCTGCCTGTCCGGGATATCCGCGAATTGCGGATTGATTTCCCGGAACTCTTCCGGGTCGAAGACAACGGCGGGCATCGTGGTTAATCCTCAGTTTTCGGCATGGTTTTGACCCGCTGGGAAAGCGGATCGACGGGCTCGTGGCCGTGCCGGAGGCCGCCGCGTTCGCGGGCCATGGCCTTGCCGCGCTCGATGCTCGGAGCGTCGAAAATGAGACCGCTTTGAAAGATTTTCATCTTTCCGTAGATCTTCTTGACCCGCGCCCACTGCGCCGCGTAAACCTTGGTCACGCCGTACTTGCCGCCGGCGAAGCTCTGGCCGTCCACGCCCTTCAGGCGGGAGACGGGCATGCCTTCGATCACCACCTTCACCCCATCGGGCAGCAGGAAGAGTTGCCCGCTTTGCAGGTTGGCGAAGACATAGACGACATCGCTTCCCGCCGTGCCGGATGCGGCGGCGGCGCGCGTGTCGGCGTTGTCTTTATCCAGGACGTCGGCGGCCTTTTTGGCCGCTTCATCGTTTTGAATCTGGTTCTTGGGTTCTTTTGCCATGATATGCCTCCTGGTCAGCGAATGCCGCGCATCGTGGCGATCGCGAATGGGTAGTAGATGATCGCGCCGTAAGTGGTGCTGGTCCACTTCTGGCGAAAGCTCGACACGTCCGGGACGATGCGCCCGGCGCGGAGTTTATCGGAATAGCCGAGTTCGCCCACCGGGTTTCCGGCCATGTCGCCGGCGATCAGCATGATCGACTCCCCGGCGTTGTCGTCGGCCATTTCCGGCAGGGTGACGATCTTAAGGCTGCTGAAATACTTGGTCAGCATGTCTTGTACGCTGACGTTATAAATGCTGGCCTTGCCGAGCAGCACGGCCGAAGCCGGGGCGATGACCAGAGTCAGGGCGCTGTGCTGGTCAATCCAGCCGTCGCCCTGGAGCACAAGCTGTTCGAACAGGGCCAGGATATCCTCGTAGATTTGCTGCGTTTCCTTGTCGGCCCACAAGGGAGAGCCGCCCGCGCCCGAAGGCAGCGGCGAGTTCGCGGCCGGAAGGCTCGGGTCGTTAAGCAGGCCGTAAATGTCCAGACCCCTGACGCCGAACAAATAGAACAGGTTGGAGTCTTCATCGATTACGTGGGCCGCTGCGCGCTGCTTGTCGGCGGCAAGCTGGATTCTGGCCCCGGCGGATACGGCTTCTTCGAGGTCGCCGTATTCGACCAGAGCCTGGAAGACATACTGTTGCCGGTTGATCCAGTTGTAGTTCACCCCCGCCGTGCCGGATTGCCCGTAGTCCGTGTAAGGCTGCGTCGAGCCGGTAAGCTCGTTCATCCGGAACTTGGCGTAAGGGGTTGTCCAGTCGCCCTTCTGGACTTCGTTAAAGATTTCGCGCGCCTTGCGCGGGCGGGTGAGCACATCGATAATGCGCGGGTCATAGTAGGCCAGCAGCTCGGCCGGGACGGCGGCGTTGGGAACGGTGACCAGGGCGGCGTCGTGCGCCAGGCTGTCGAGCGAGCCGGGATCAATCCAGGCGCGCGGGGGCAGGCCGCCGGGTGCCTGAAGATGGAAGCCCAGGGCTCGCAGTTCGTTGAAGGAAGGTCGTTTTGCCATGGTTATCTCCTTATTACTGCGGGTCGTTGTTGATCGTGATCGTAACAACGTCCGTATTCCAGCTTGTTATAGTTATCAGCTCGCCCTCGGCGCCGCCTTCGGCGACTTCCCAGCCGGTTTCGATTGCGCCGTAAATATCCTGCCCCGACGGGTGGATTTGCAGCGAGCCGTCCGCATAGGCGGCATAAACCTTGTTGCCCTTGGCTGCGTCCATCGTGGCGACCACATACAGATCGCCGCGCCGGACGATGTTCAGGGGAGTGAACTCGGGCAGCGTGAGCGTGCCGCCGTCCAGCAGGTCGTAATCGATGCCGGAAAGATTGCGCTCGACGATGCCCAGGGGCTTGAGGCCGTCGCCGCCCGAGGACAGCGCCCGGAGAACGCCGGGGGCGTTGTCCTCATCCGGCGTTTCGGAGTCGGCCCAGACGAATTTGCCGACCGTAACCTTGCCGTCTCCGGCAATATAGTTGCGTTCGGTGTAGACAAAGGGATTCAGGGAGGCCTTGTCGCCGGGCAAGCCCTTGGCGACCCGTTTCTGGATGGCGCTTTGGAAATTGGCGGTTGCCATGTTTGTCGCTCCTTATGCTTTGCGGATTTTGCCGAGGTTCGCGAAGGCCGGATCAAGCTTGCCCCCGGAATCATTCGCCAGGCAGGCGACCGGATACGCGGGGGAGTTGGAACGCTTCGCGTCGCATGCCATGGCGCACAGTTCCTTAAGCGCCTTGACGTCGGTGAGCTTGCTGGGCTTTTCGATGAGTTCAAGGGCCTTGCGGTAGATGCCGGCGGCGGAATCAAAGGCCAGGGGGTCAACATCGCCTATCAGGGGCCGGACGTCGCGGGCCGCTTCGATCTGCGCCTTGAACCCGGCGCGGATTTCTTCGGCCACGGCCTTGGAGTCCGTGGCCATGATCGTTATGTTGCCCGTTTTTTTGTCGAGCTTCACGCCCCGGTACTTTCTTTTGCTGTCCATGGCGGGCTTGTCCTTCTCCTTTTTCTCTTCGCCGGGGGGGACTTCTTCTTCGTCCTCCGCCGGCTTGTCGTTTTCGCTGTCCGGGTCCGCATCCGCTGACAGCCCGGAGGCCTTCACCGCTTCGACCGCTTCCGCCAGTTTCGCGGCAAGCTCTTTATCCTCCATGGCTTCGATGTGCGCGGCCAGGCGGGCGGCGAAATCATCGCCATCCGCCGCCGGATTGTCTTCGGGCTCGCCTTCCGGCGGCCCTTCCGTGAGGGCCGCGGGCTCTTCGTCCGTTGCCGCCGGCGCGGGAGGCTGCCCGCCGCCAAGCGCGGCCAAAAGCTGTTCCAGCAATGCTTTAAGGTCCATAGCCATAGTTCCACCTCGTTTAATGGGTTTAATGGGTTTTGCGTCCG
>JAIRTI010000007.1 GCA_031255035.1 Desulfovibrio sp. | reverse complement strand
CTAATTTCCTTTATTACTGCGGCTTTGCAGACACGACGCGCCTCAAAAAATTGGCGAATCGGGACGCTCTGAAAAGCAAAAATACTGCGGCGCAACGAAATTAAGATGCGTTCGCCCTGGCAACCCGGCGCAACCGCTTGACAGCGCCGGGCGTTGCGCATAAATTCAGAATACAACAAGTGCGCCTTTGTTTTGAAGAGGTTCCCCTTGTTGTCGTTTGTGCTCTATGCCCGTGAGCCTTGCCGGGGCGGAGGTGTCCATTGCGTTTTGCCGTTGTTTGTCTTTCTTTTTGTCTGTTCGTCCTCGCGCCTGCCGTCTGCCACTCCGAAGACGGCGACCTGCCCCTTGCCCAGCCCCGCCACAAGGCCAAGGCCTGGGTGGAGCTTGGCGAAGGTGCCCGGCCGGCGTATGTCGGCATCCAGGGAGGAACCGCTCCCCTGCGCCTGCTGCGGGCGGCGGACGGCGCTGTCTTTTCCATGACGGGCAATACCGGCAATGACTTCGTGCACCTCCTGGACAAAGGCGTTCCCACTGAGAACGCCACGCGGGTGAATCCCGAAGCGCTGACGCTGGTGGAGGCCTTGCCCTCCGTGCAGTCCGTGGCGGAACTTGAGAGCGTCGCGGCCGCTCCCGCAGAAGAGGTTTTGCCTGAATCGCTGCAACCCTTCGGACTGAATAATCCTCATGGAGTGACGGCCGAGGTTGCGCAGGCCACTGAGCCTGAAACGCCGCCCTTTTCCCCTCTGCGACTGGGAAGCTATGCGCGTCTTCTTGGGTACCGGGGCAGCCTCTAGAGCATTTCACCAGCAATTCTAATTTTGTCGAAGCCAATTTGATCGCATGTGGGCGCCGCCCACAGCGCCAGGCCGCCGGCCCCAGCTTCGTACCTGGACCCGGCGATTGGGTGACTGATAGTGGTGCCCCTGTTGGTACGCGCAGCCGGAACCCAAACTGAGGGGGTCCGGGGGAAATCATTTCCCCCGGCGGGGTCCGGGGCAGCGCCCCGGCCGCCGGAGGCATTGCCTTTCACAGTCAGTGTTTCTCTAGCGCTGCTGCCCGAAGCCCGGCACGTAGGCCTTTTTTTCCAGATATTTGAGCAGCCAGGTAGCCAGGGTGGTCATGGCCAGGTAGTACATGCCGGCCGTGAAGTAGATTTCTATGTAGTGGAAGGAGCGGGCGGTCAGCTCTTTGGCGTGGCCCGTCAGTTCGATAAAGGTAATGACATAGGCCAGAGAAGAATATTTGATCAGATAAATAACTTCGTTGCCGCATCCCGGCAGGGCGCGGCGCACGGCCTGCGGTATGACGATGTGCAGGACCATGTCCAGGGTGCTGAAGCCCAGGGAATAGGCGGCCTTGACCTGCCCCTGGCGTATGGAAATGAGCGCGCCGCGTATGTATTCGGAATGATAGGCCGAACTGCACAGGACAAAACCGATGACCGCCGCCTGATAGGCGGAAAAGCGCACCCCCCATTTGGGCAGCGCGTAATACAGAAAATAGAGTTGCAGCAGCAGGGGCACGCCCCGGAATAAGGCCACGTAGACGTCGGCGGCCCGGCGGAAAGGAACCGGGGCGTAAACCCGCACCGCGCCGATGACGATGCCGCCGAGAAAGCCGATGATCGCCGAGGGAATGATCAGCGAGAGGCTCAGGACAAGCCCCTGGTTCAGGGAGGGGATGACCTTGCCCCAGAAAACTTCGGCCGTCAGCATGCGCCTTCCTCGGCCACGAGTCTGGCGAAAAAGGCCTGGGTTCTGGTGTTGGCGCCCTGGGCGAGCAGGGCCGCCGGCGCGCCGCGCTCAATAATGGCCCCATGCTCCATGAACAGTATTTCCGTGGCCAGGGCCCTGGCGAATTCCATCTGGTGCGTGGCCATGACCATGGTCATGCCGCCTCTGGCCAACTCACGGATGACGGCCAACACTTCCCCCACCAACTCCGGGTCAAGGGCCGAGGTCGGCTCGTCGAGCAGGATGACTTCCGGGTCCATGGCCAGGGCGCGGGCGATGGCCACGCGCTGCTTCTGGCCGCCGGAGAGTTCCGCCGGATATAAAGCGCCCCGGCGGGCGAGGCCCACGCGCTCAAGTTCGGACACGGCGCGCAGGGCGGCGTCGCGCCGGGTCATCTTTTTCACCCTGGTCAGGGCGATGCTGACGTTTTCCTGCGCGGTCAGGTGGTCGAAGAGGTTGAAATCCTGGAAGATCATGCCGACGCGTTCGCGCAGGGCGTACAGCTCCTGCTTTTTCGAGGGGGTGACGCGTTCGCCGTTCAGCCACATATCGCCTTCATCAGGCACGATAAGATAGTTCAGACATTGCAGAAAGGTGCTTTTGCCCGCGCCCGAAGGGCCGATCAGCACCTTCATCTCCCCTCGGTTGACGGACAGGGACACCTGATCAAGGATGCGCCGGCCGCCGAGTTTTTTGGAAAAGCCTTCGGCCCGCAGCACCGGTGTTTGTTCAGCAATATCGCTCATGGGCTGCCCTGAATGGCTATGACAGGCTGTAGCCTGGTATGCGGACGCATTTTTCCGCATAGCGCAGGGCCCTGACGCCGACAAAGGTGATGATGAAATAGAGAAGCGCCGCCGTCAGATAAAAGGCGGTATATTCGGCCGTGCTGGTGGCAATGGCCTTGGAACGGGACATAAGCTCCATGGCGCCGAGCACGGAAACCAGGGCGGAATCCTTGAGCAGGATGGAATACTCGTTGGACCAGGCCGGTATGGAAAGACGCAGCGCCTGCGGCAGAATGATATGCATGATGGCGCTGGAATCTTTCATGCCGAGGGCCCTGGCCGCTTTGAGCTGGCCGCCCGGCAACGCGTTGACGGCGCCCCGGAAAATCTGGCTCTGGTAGGCGGCCGATGTCAATCCCAGGACGATGCAGGATGCCGTGAAGGGCGACAGATCGACGCTGACGGAATAGGCCACGCCGAACAGCGTGAACTCAAGCGGATTGAGCTGGTAGACCAGGCCGAAATAGAACAGGTACAGCAACACCAGGATGGGCACGCCGCGAAAAAACCAGACATAGAGGCCGACTGACCGCCGGGCCAGCGGGCCGCCGTATACCTGGGCCACGGCCATGGGAATGCCCATGGCAAGGCCCAGCAGCATGGCGCACAGAACGGCGCCTATGGTAATCA
>JAIRTI010000233.1 GCA_031255035.1 Desulfovibrio sp. | reverse complement strand
GGCGAACACGCCATACCAGTTCAGTGTCACAGCGAGCCGGGGGCCTTGGCCGCCGCGTGGAGAAGAGCGTATGTATGTAGAACCGTTCAAGTTGCGCGACAGAACCCTGGGCGACATTCTGGACGCCACGGTAAGCCGCTTCCCGGACAACGACGCCGTGGTCTATGTGGACCGCGACTACCGCCGCACCTGGCGTGAATTCAGCGATGACGTCGATATTCTGGCCAAAGGGCTGATGGCGCTGGGCGTGAGGCGCGGGGACAAACTGGCGGTCTGGGCGAGCAACATCCCCTTCTGGGTCAGCCTGATGTTCGCCACGGCCCGCATCGGGGCGATCTTTCTGACGGTCAACACCAGCTACCGCGAAAGCGAGCTTCAATACCTGCTCGGCCATTCGGAATGCGAAAATTTCGTCGTTATGGACGGCTACCGCGACCATGACTACCTGGAAACGACCTACAAGCTGATCCCCGAACTCCGGACGCACGCCCGCGACGAACTGCGCTCCCGTGAGTTTCCCCACCTGCGCCGGGTGATCTTTCTGGGCATGGAAAAGCACCGGGGCATGTATTCCATTCCTGAAATACAGAGTCTTTCGGTCATGACACGCGATAAAGCCTATGCCGAGCGCAAGACTTCGGTCGCGCCCGACGATGTGGTGAACATGCAGTACACCTCGGGCACAACCGGCTTTCCCAAGGGCGTGATGCTCACCCACAACAATATCGGCAACAACGGCTATTGGATCGGCTATCACCAGGGCTTTACCGATAAAGATCGAATCTGTCTGCCCGTGCCGCTCTTCCATTGTTTCGGCTGTTCGCTGGGGGTGATGGCCGCTGTCAACCACGGCTGCGCCCTGGTCATCCTTGAAGGCTTCAAGCCGGTGCCGGTGATGACGGCCATCGAGCGCGAGAGCTGTACCGCTGTTTACGGCGTGCCCACCATGTTCATCGCCATGCTTGAGCACGAGCTGTTCCGCCGCTTTGATTTTTCCTCTCTGCGCACCGGCATCATGGCCGGGTCCGTCTGCCCGGAGCCTTTGATGCGAAGGGCCGCCGAGGAGATGAACCTGCGCGAGATCACCAACGTCTACGGCCTGACCGAAACCTCGCCGGGCATGACCCAGACCCACAGGGACGAGGAGTTCAAGCGCCGCGTCAGCACCGTGGGGCGCGCCATGCCGGGCATTGAGGTGCGCGTGGCCGACCCGGAAACCTGTGAGGAACTTCCCCGAGGGCTGCCCGGCGAGATCATCTGCCGGGGCTACAACGTCATGAAGGGTTACTACAATATGCCGGACGAGACGGCCAAGGCCATCGCTCCCGGCGGCTGGCTGCACTCCGGGGATATCGGCGTCATGGACGAAGACGGATACCTGGTGATCACGGGCCGCATGAAAGACATGATCATCCGGGGCGGCGAAAACATCTATCCGCGCGAAGTCGAGGAATTCATCTCCGGCCTGGAAGGAGTCATGGACGTCCAGGTTGTGGCCTGCCCCAGCGAGAAATACGGCGAGGAAGTGGCCGCCTTCGTCATTCCCCGGCCCGGCGTGGATATCGCCCCGGAGGACGTGCGCGACTTCTGCCGGGGCCGCATCGCCTGGTATAAAATTCCGCGCCACGTGGTCATGGTGGATGCCTATCCGCTGACGGCCAGCGGCAAGGTGAGGAAAAACGAATTGCGGACAATGGCCGCCAAGATGTTTACAGGAAAACAGTCATGAGCGGAATGCGGACAATGGACGGCAACGAAGCCGCGGCCTATATATCCTACGCCTTCACCGAAGTGGCGGCCATCTATCCCATAACCCCGTCCTCGCCCATGGCCGAGCAGGTGGACGTCTGGTCGGCCAAAGGCAGGCTCAACCTCTTCGGCCAGCCGGTGCGCCTGGTGGAAATGCAATCCGAGCACGGCGCGGCCGGCGCCATGCACGGTTCCCTCGAAGCGGGCGCTCTGGCTACCTCCTACACGGCGTCGCAGGGGCTTTTGCTCATGATTCCGGCCATGTATCGCATGGCCGGGCAACTTCTGCCGGCGGTGCTCCACGTCAGCGCCCGCACGGTGGGCACCCACGCCTTTTCCATTTTCGGGGATCATTCCGATGTCATGAGCTGCCGCCAGACCGGCTTTGCCATGCTCTCCACCGGCAGCGTGCAGGAAGTCATGGATCTGACCGCCGTCGCCCACCTTGCGGCCATTGAAGGACGCGTGCCCTTCCTGCATTTTTTTGACGGCTTCAGAACCTCCCACGAATTGCAGAAGGTGGAGGTCATGCCCTATGACGCCCTTGACCGACTTCTGGATCGCGAGTCCCTGCTGCGCTTTCGTAAAAATTCCCTCAACCCGGAACGGCCCGTGCAGCGCTCCACCGTGCAGAACCCGGACGTCTTTTTCCAGGCCAGGGAAGCCTGCAACGCCTATTACGACCGCCTCCCGGCCATTGTTGAAGGCTATATGGCCCGCATCAGCGCGTTGACGGGCCGTTCCTACGGACTGTTCAACTATTTCGGTTCGCCGAAAGCCGGGCATGTGGTCGTGGCTATGGGTTCGGTTTCAGGCGCCTTGCGCGAGTATGTGGAGTACGAGAACGCCCGCGGCGGAAACCTGGGCTGTCTCCAGGCGGCGCTGTACCGGCCCTTTTCCGTGCCGCATTTCTCCGCCGCCTTGCCGGCCTCGGTCCGTTGCCTGACTGTTCTTGACAGGACCAAAGAGCCCGGCGCCGTGGGCGAGCCCCTGTACACGGACGTGTGCGCGGCCCTGTGCGAGGCGAAGCGCGGCGTGGACGTTCTGGCCGGGCGTTACGGCCTGTCGTCCAAAGACGTCACCCCGGCCCAGATCAAGGCCGTGTTCGACAACATGAAGGCGGAGAGCCCGAAAACGCACTTCACCGTGGGCATCACCGACGACGTGACCCACCACTCGCTGCCTGTGGGCGAAGCGCTTGAAACGGGCGACAGCGGCATCATCAACTGCAAGTTCTGGGGCCTCGGCGCCGACGGCACGGTGGGGGCCAACAAGAATTCCATCAAGATCCTGGGCGACAACACCGACATGCACGTGCAGGCCTATTTTGAATACGACACGAAAAAGTCCGGCGGCATCACCAGGTCGCACCTGCGTTTCGGCCGGCAGCCGATCCGTTCGGCCTATCTGGTGTACAGCGCCGACTTCGTGGCCTGCCACAACCCCACGTATATCGGCAAGTACGACATTGTTTCCGAGATCAAGCAGGGCGGCGTTTTTCTGTTGAACTGCCCCTGGAATCGGGAAGAGCTTGAAAAAGCCCTGCCGGCTGCGGTCAAGCGCCTTATCGCCCGGAAGGGCGTCCGCTT
>JAIRTI010000208.1 GCA_031255035.1 Desulfovibrio sp. | reverse complement strand
ACGCCTTTGACCCATGTGTCGACAGTATCTTTAGCCAAAGCGGCGAAGGCCGGCCCGCTTACGGCGGACAAGGCGATGGCCGCGGCCGAGCCTTTCAGAAATTCGCGTCTTGAAAGCGTCATATGCAACTCCTTTCCAGACAATCAGTCCAAAGTAATTTTGCTTGTCGGAATTTTATTTTCATAAGCGTTCCCGTGCATGGGATTCTGGTGATGCGGATGGCAACTGCCGCAATCCAGGCTTTCACCGTATTTCGCCATCATCCGTTTGATGGCCGGGTCGTGGCACTGGGCGCAGATGCGTATCGGATTCGGCTTGACCTCAAAGGGAACCGACCCTTTGCCGTCAGGCTCTCCATGACAGACAACGCATTTGACCAGCATGACCCCGTGTTTTGATTCGCGCCAGTCCTGGGCGACGACCGGGGTGGCCTTGACGTGACAGCTCACGCAATCGGCGTAGCGCTGAGGCACATCCAGGTGGGCGCCCTCGCAACGCACTTCGGGGAAGGCGTGGTTTATGTATGTGAAATACGCTCCAATACCGATTATCACCGCGGCAAAGGCGATGAACATATATTTTTTGCTGGCGGTCATCAGCGCAATGCCTCCTTCTTGTCCATTCGTTCGGCAAATTTCTTGTTGGGGTCAAGCCTGCGGTCAAAGTCAGGCAGATGCGCCATGTTGATATGGCAGCCGGCGCAGTTGCTCCTGGCCTTTCCGTTTTTACCGAGGTAGTTGTCATGGGCTATTTTGCCCAGCTCGGAGATGGCTTTCTCCTTCCTGGCGTCTTTATACAAATCTTCATGGCATGAGAGACAGTTCCCGTCATCAATAAAACGCCTGGCCACCGGTTGCCTGGCCGCCCTGTCAAGACTCTCCGGCGTCTCCGCGAAATGGACCAACAAATCCTTGAGGCCGGAATAGCTTTTCACGGCCAGATATTTGGGCCCGAACCCCGCCGGGATGTGACACTGGACACAGTCAATGACGTTGCCGTCAGCATCCTTGGCGTGGGCGGAATAACGCAGTTCCTCCGCATAAATCTCCATTTCGTGGCAGGCGGAAGAGCAGAACTCCATGGTCGAGGTGGCGTGCAGGGCGTAGCCGCTCACCGCGCAGAGCACGACAAAAACGCCGAGCGCCACAGCGGCTTTTCGGTATGAGTTGCTTTTTTCACCCATATATTCACCTGTTATCTTCAAAGTGACATAATCATAGGAGACACCACAGCATAAGCGCTGCGGCGGCAGTCCACAATAAATACATGCCGGCCGCGCGTCAAAAAACGCCGGCGTCGATTTCGTGCAGGGAAAATTATGTTGAGAAGTGTCGGGAACAGCATGCGGCAGCGTTGCGCGCCGCATCGACCGCATTAAAGATCAGTATGCGATGCCTATGTCCGTTCCCTCCCAGGATCCTGCGGTCCGATAGCCGTCTGATGGCAGTTCAGCTTTGAACATTTTTACCCTGGCTATACTGCCAAAGTCAAAAAGCCCAAAACTCGCGGCGGCAGGCCAAATGGTGCATCGCCCGGCCAGACCGTCCGACAGGGCTAGAGTTCTGTCGGGCCGCCCCGGTGCGATTCTGTGCGCAACGCGCTAATAGCATTGTCTCACTAGTTCAAGACTGCCACGTTTTGCCGGCGCCGTCAACATTGACTCGCGACACATTGACTCGCGACACATCAGCAATTCTGATTTTGTCGAAGCCAATTTGATCGCATGTGGGCTCTGCCCACACCCGCCAGGGCCTTGCCGGCCCCAGCTTCGTACCTGGCCCCGGCGAATGGGTGACGGGAGTGTTGCCATGTTGATACGTGCAGCCGGAACCCAAACTGAGGGGGTCCGGGGCGAAGCCCCGGCCGCCGGAGGCGTTGTCTTTCTTTCAGTGTTTTCTTTATCTGGCGCTGATTTTGGGCTCAGGTATATTTCGGGTCTTCTTCCTTGATGATTTGCAGCGCCATGTTCCCTTTCACGATGCCGCTCACTCCCCAGAACTTGGTCACCCCGGCCAGGGTCACTTCCAGCAGTTCGTCGGTATCGGTGTCCAGCATAATGACGTCGCCCACCTTCAGGCGCATAAGCTGGTTCCCGGTGAGTTTGGCGTCGCCGAAGCGCACTTTGAGTTCCACGGGCGTTTCCAGAATGCGTTCCTTGAGCCGCGACACCCAGGCGTGGTCTATTTCCAGGCGCTCGGTCTGAAAGCTGGCGTGCAGCTTGGACCTGATGGGCTCGATGGTGGCGTACGGCAGGCAGACGGTCAGTGAGCCGATAGCGCTTTCAAGCTCCACTTCAAAGGTGATGACCACCACCACGTCGCTGGGCGGGACAATGACCGCGAACTGCGGGTTAATCTCCGAACGCAGCAGTTCAAGGCTCACGTCATGCACCGGCCTCCAGGACTCTTCCATGTTATGCAGGACAATTCTGATCACCTTTTCAACGATGGCCTGCTCGATGCGCGTGAACTCCCGGCCTTCGATCTTCGGCTGGCTCCCCTGGCCGCCGAAAAAACTCTCGACCAGGGCAAAGACCAGGCGGGCGTCGACAATGGCCAGAGCGTTCCCCCGCAACGGGTCCATTTTGAAGATATTGATGCTGGTCGGCACCGGCAGAGAGCGCATGAAGTCGCCGAACTTGGTCATGTCGATGGACAGGGGGTTCAACTCGACGCGTTTGCGCAGAGCGTTGGACAAGGCGTTGGTGCAGAGGCGGGAGAAGCGATCGTTGACAATTTCGAGCACCGGCATGCGCCCGCGGATGATCCGGTCCTGATTGGCGAGGTCAAAGGGCACAATGCCGGGGTCTTCAAGGGGCTTGTCCGTTTCGGATTCAATGTCGCCGCCGGAAAGACCGCGCAAGAGCGCGTCTACCTCGTCCTGTGCCAAAATTTTGTTCATCGTCCATACCTCGCGCCGCCGGGTGCGGCCTTGCGGCAATCCTCGCACAGGCCGAAGAGCAGCATCCGGTGGGAGGTCAGCGTGAAGCCGTAGCTTTTCGCCAGTTCCTCTTGCAGGTCCTCGATAAGTTCGTCCATGACCTCGACATTTTTTCCACAGGCAGTGCAAATAAGATGGTCATGATGCGATTCGTCGTCAATGGGTTCGTACCTGGCCGTGTTTTCCCCGAAATGGTGCTCTTTGGCCAGGCCGGCGGCGCACAGCAGCTTCAGGGTGCGGTACACGGTCGCCTGGCCCACGCTTTCATCGCGCCTACGGACGACGTTGTACAGTTCTTCAGTGGAAAGATGCTTGCCGGATTCAAAAAACACACCGGCGATGAGGCGGCGTTGAGGCGTATTTTTCAGACCGTTTTCAGCTATATACGCAACAAAACGGTTTATGGGATCATACATGATTACCTGCCGGGGTTGCGTTTTCATTCAACACAATTCTATCTCTATACTGTAAAACCGGCGGATTACGCAAGGAGAAGAGAGCGCGAAGCGGCACAGGGCGCCTATTCTTCCATGGCGTCGGCACCGCCGGCGTCCTCAAGGTCGCCGGCCAGCCTTTCGAGCAAGGCCTTGCGCTGTTTCCGCTCGCGGGTGCCCAGGGGCTTCAGGGCCTCAAAGGCCTCGCTGCGTTCCTGCTTGCGGGCGAACACCAGAAAGCCGGTATGGGCGATCATGCGGTCCGCCGGGCGCAGACGGTCGGCCACGGCCTTCCAGGGGCGCACGAGCACCTCTTCCACTTCCACGCCGTCAAAGGGTCCGCTTTCCATACCTTTGAGCAGCAAGGCCACCTGATCCACCGTCGGGACGAGAAAAGCCAGGGCCGCTCCGGGCCTGACCGCCGCGCTTGCTTGCGCCAGGTATTCCCAGGGCGTGCGCACGTCGAGGAAAAGGGCGTCGGCGTCGGTCTGCTCGAAGCCTTCGGCAATGTCGCGCAGATACTGGGTAACATTGGCGCCGACCCCGGCCCAATCCAGGTTTCGCCGGCACAGGTCGTAAAACTCCTGACGGGCTTCATAGGTGAAAACATGCCCGGATTGGCCGCTGAACCAGGACAGGGCCACGGTCAGGCTGCCCGAGCCCGAGCCCGCCTCAATGACCCTTGTGCCGTTGCCGACACCAAGGCGCATGCAGATATAGCCGATATCCTTGGGGTAGATGATCTGGGTCTGGCGCTTCACGCCGCGCACCAGGTCATACAGCGTCGGCTTCATGATCCGGTAGGGGACATTCTGCCGGGTCGTGATTTCGACGCCGAAGCCGGCCTCGGCCAGGGCGGCCGCCGGGATGACGCCGTCGGAGCCGTGCACGTCCTGCCCCGGCATAAGCCGGCGCAGGCTGCGCTTGCCCCTGGGGCTGAGCAATATGAAAAGTTCACCGTACGCGGGCATACCTCATCCTTTTTTACCGGCGCTTACATTTCAGGTCATGACCTCAGTTGCCGGAAGGCGCGGATATTTCTCGTCCAATCCCTTGACCAGCAATTCTCATTATGAGCCTTTTCGCGGCTCCCCATTCGCCAACTGTGAAAGGCAATGCCTCCGGCGGCCGGGGCGCTGCCCCGGACCCCGCCGGGGGACATGAGTTCCCCCGGACCCCCTCAGTTAGGGGTCCACCTGCGCACATCAACAGGGCAGCACTAACAGCCACCCAATCGCCGGGTCCAGGGACGGAACTGGGGCCGGCCAGGCCCTGGCGGGTGTGGGCAGAGCCCACATGCGATCAAATTGGCTTCGACAAAATTAGAATTGCTGTCCCTTGACCACATCCGCGTCGATGCGGTCCACCAGATATTCGTATCTCCCAGGCCCTGTCACTCCTTATACACGGCCCCGGTCGACGCCGATGAAACCTGGCGGGCATAGCGCCGCAAAAAGGGCGAAGCCGGTTGCTTTTCAACAGGGTGAAAAGCCTTGAGGCGGGCCTGGATTTCCGCGTCGTCAACCAGGAGGTCGAGCCTGCGGCCGGGAATGTCGATGCGGATGCGGTCGCCGTCCCGGACAACGCCGATAACGCCGCCGTCGGCAGCCTCGGGCGAGACGTGCCCGATGGCGGCGCCCCTTGAGCCGCCGGAAAAGCGGCCGTCCGTGATCAGGGCCACGTCGCCGTCCAGCCCCATGCCGGAGATGGCCGAGGTCGGGGTAAGCATCTCGCGCATGCCCGGCCCGCCGCGCGGGCCTTCAAAGCGCACCACCACGCAATCTCCGGCCTTGATCTTTCCGCCGAGAATGGCGGCCACGGCCTCTTCCTCCGAATTGAACGCCCTGGCCGTCACCTCCCTGGTCATCATGGAAGGGAGCACGGCGAACTGCTTGACGACCGCGCCCTCCGGGGCGAGGCTCCCCTTGAGGATGGCGATGCCGCCTTCGACGGAATGCGGCTTGTCCAGGGGGCGGATGACTTCGGGGTCCAGGATTCTGGCGTTCAGGGCGCGCAGGTTTTCGGCCACGCTCCGGCCGGTCACGGTGAGCGCTTCACCGTCGATAAGCCCGCCGCCGAGCAGTTCCGCCATGACCGCCGGAATGCCGCCCGCGTTGTGCAGGTCCTGGATATGCGCCCTGCCGGCGGGCGAAAGCTTGCACAGATTCGGCGTCTTGCGGCTGATCTCATCAAATATCTCCAGGGACAACGGCAGCCCGGCTTCCCTGAAAATCGCCGGCAAGTGAAGCACGGTATTGGAAGAGCCGCCAAGGGCCATGTCAACGGCCACGGCATTGGCCACCGAGGTCTCGGTTACGATGTCGCGCGGCCGGATGTCCCGTTGCAAAAGGGCCATCACCCGCATCCCGGCCCTTTTGGCCAGGCGGATGCGATCCGCTGCCACGGCCGGGATGGTGCCGTTGCCGGGCAGGGCGAGGCCGATGGTTTCGGAAAGACAGTTCATGGTATTGGCCGTGAACATGCCCGAGCACGAACCGCAGCCGGGGCAGGCATGGCGCGTCAGGTCCTCAAGGGCCTCCTCGCTCATGTCGCCCACGCGCACCCGGCCCACGCCCTCGAAAACCGAGATCAGATCGGATTGCGCGCCGTCGCGGTCTTTCATGGCCGCGCCGGCCAGCATGGGCCCGCCGCTGATCAGCAGCGCCGGGACGTTCAGCCGCAGCATGGCCATGAGCATGCCGGGCACGCTTTTGTCGCAGTTGGGGATAAGCACCAGACCGTCAAAAGGATGAGCCGTGGCCATAAGTTCCACGGAGTCGGCGATGATTTCGCGGCTGGGCAGGGAAAATTTCATGCCTTCATGATTCATGGCCAGGCCGTCGCACACGGCAATGGCCGGGAATTCAAGGGGCGTGCCGCCCGCGGAGCGCACCCCGGCCTTCACGGCCTCCGCGAGCGAGCGCAGGTGCAAGTGCCCCGGCACTATTTCATTGAACCCGTTCACCACGCCGATAAGCGGGCGCTCCATTTCCTCGCGGGTAAGGCCCAGGGCGTACAAAAGGGATCGGTGCGGGGCCTTTTCGGGGCCCTGGGTCATGCGCAGACTGCGGGAAGCTTTCATGGGACTCTTTCCTTCAAGGGTTATGGTGCGGTCCGGGCCGGGCGCGACGGCGCCCCCCCAAACTCAACGATAAACGGCGTGCATGAAGTCGTCGCGGAACTGGGTGACGGCCGCGTCGCTGGTCATGAGCATGTCCAGTTGGCGCGTGACCTGGAGCAGGCGGCCCAACTGGTCCATGCGCTCTTCAACCTCTTCTTTCGGGTACTTCTGAATCCGCGATTTGAGCATGTCGCCCTGCACGGTCACGGTGAAACCAAGCTCCTTGAGCACCAGGGCGATGGACTTGATGCGGCGCACCCGCCTGAGTTCGCCGGCGGCGCCGCCCTGAAAACTGAAGGAGATATAGTTCTTGCTCGTGGTCAGGCCGCAATAGGCGTCCAGTACGCTGTAGTGATAGCCG
Source organism: Desulfovibrio sp. (assembly GCA_031255035.1). Classification (GTDB taxonomy): domain Bacteria; phylum Desulfobacterota; class Desulfovibrionia; order Desulfovibrionales; family Desulfovibrionaceae; genus Frigididesulfovibrio. Next base: position 2,168 of record JAIRTI010000208.1, on the reverse strand, counting down.
ACCCTGGAACTGAAATTCATGTAGCGGTCCGAAATAATGGCATAGCTCTTGTCGCCGAAGCGCCCGTCCCCGCCCTGGGGGTTGGTCATCTGCTGGCCCATGACGGACATGAAGCCCCCCATGTTGATGGGGCGGGGCTTTCGGAACATGACGTCCGGCCGCAGCATGCCGCCGAGCATGGCTTTAAGCGGCGCGCAGACAATTTGTTCCGGGGTCACGTAGTGGGCGTCCGGGGCCGTGTCCGTGCCGCGATCCAGATCGATGATATGCAGATCGATAGGCAGAGGCGCCTTCAGTTTCATCGCCACGCCGCCCGCGTCCACGGCGTTGTCGCTGATGGCGAACATTTCCTGATAGGAAAACTCGTGGGCCAGACGCATCACGTCATGCAGCGTCCGGCAGCCTTCGGCCGTGAAGCGCGGCGAAGCCGGGTCGGTCAGGTTGAGGGGCAGTATCAGGCGCGAGGCGTCGGCCAGGGCCTTGTGTACCGGGGTGTCCAGCAGTCTGACCGGGTCCAGCGACAGCCTCAGAGGCAGCAGTTCCTCGGCCTTCCCCTGGTAGACCCTGGCGGAAAAAGCGTCGACAGTGACCTCCATGCCGGGAGTGAGCGCCTTCATGGCTTGAGGCACGTTGAGCAGCGTGGGCACCCGGAACTCGCGGCAGATGGTCGCCATATGCCCGGTAATCCCGCCGGCGCCGGTAATGACCGCCTGGACCTTGTCGATGACGGCCGCGTATTCCGCATTTGAGTGGGCGGCCACCAGAATCGAGCCCTCGGGCAGGGCGATGAGGTCTTCAGGCGTTTGCGGCATGGCGACAATGCCGTGCCCGACGCCCGGATAGGCGATATCGCCGCCAGTCAGCAGCAAAGGGTGGCTTTCCAGAAGCGGGGGCTTGGGCGAGAAGGCGCTGCCGCTGCGCGTATCCAGAGGGCGCGACTGTAGAAAGATAAGGCGGCTCTCTCCGTTTTCGTCCGTGGCTTTGGCCCATTCAATGTCCTGATACCCGCCGTAATGGCGCTCAAGGACCATGATCAGTTCGGCCAGGCGCTGGGCTTCGGCTTCGCTAAGGCAAAAGAGGCGCTGCTCCGCCTCGGGCACGGGCATGTCCAACAGTTCGCCGTTGCCGGCGACAAGCTTGCGGTCTTTGGCGCCCGCCTTGCGCCGCGCCAGCTCGGGCCTGTCTTCGCGGGTGAATATCCAGAGATCCGGCTCGACCAGCCCGTCCACGGCATAGCGCCCCAGCCCCCACACGCCGTTGATGACCATGGTGTTCCGCATGAGGTTGACCGGGTCGTGCGAATAGGCAACGCCGCTGGAAACGGCGTCCACCATTTCAAGACAGGCAACGGCCATGCCGCTGGAGGAAAGCGGGATGCCCTGGTGCAGGCGGTAGAGCGTGGCCGAGGGCGTGAACAGGCTGGCGATAACCTTACGATAACTGTGCGCCACATCCGCGCGCGCAACATTAAGCTCGGTGAGGAACTGGCCGGCAAAGCTTTTGCTTCCATCCTCGGACTGCGCGCTGCTGCGCACGGCCAGACGGATATCCTGATCGCCGAAAGCGTCCCGCAGCGCGTTGTCAAAGGCCAGCAGAAGATATTCGGGCAGCGGAGCGTTTTCGATCAGCCCCCGGATGCCGTCCAGTATTTCGGAAAGCTCCTCGCGCTTTTCGGCCCGCACCGTAGCGAGCCGCTCTTCCACCCGGCCGCCGAGGCCCTGGTGGGCCATAAAGCGCTGGAAGGCCGTTACGGTCACCGCGAACCCGCGCGGCACGGGAATTCCCGCCATGCTCCGCATCTCGCCGAGGTTGGCGCATTTGCCGCCCACCCAGTCGACCATGCTCAAATTGATTTCCGCCAGGGAAAGAGTGAGGTTTTGGCAGCTTTCCCCGCAGGACTCTTTCTCGCCGAGCGCGCGCGCCAATTCCGCCGCGATGCGCCCCACCGCCCTTTCCAGGCCTTTATGGCGGCCCCCGCTCATCGCTTCGAGATTTGCGGCCATGCGCGTGGTCAGGTCAACGGCCTTGCGTACGCTGTGGCGCACATAGAGCATGCCGAAAAGCGATTTCCCGCCGAGTTTGGATTCCATGTCCGCCATAAGCTCGGCCAGCGCGGCGTTGGCGTCAAGGAGCTTTCGAAAACGGGCGTAGCGCTTTCGGAAGATTTT
>JAIRTI010000203.1 GCA_031255035.1 Desulfovibrio sp. | reverse complement strand
TGTTGATACGCGCAGCCGGAACCCAAACTGAGGGGGTCCGGGGGAAATCATTTCCCCCGGCGGGGTCCGGGGCAGCGCCCCGGCCGCCGGAGGCATCGCCTTTCACAGTTGGCGAATGGGGGGGCCGCAAAAAGGCTCATAATGAGAATTGCTGCCCAGCCTCTATGGATTTTTCCCCGGCGTCCGGCAGGAAAGGCGCTCGGCCAGACGTTCTTCCAGGCGGGCCACAAAAGCGTCCAGTCCGCTTTCCACCGTGTCCGGCCAGGCGAACGCGGGCGGCGGGCCCTGCAGCATGGCGCGGCGCAGGCCCTCGGCCATGGCGGCCGCGTCTCCGGGGTCGTCCAGCACCGAGTCGGCATCCAGAAAAAAGGCCGACCCGTTGTCCCTGGCGCTGATTACCCGGCAGCCCGAGGCCAGGGCCTCAAGAACGGCGTTGGAGCAGGCGTCGTAATAGGTAGGCAGTATAAAGACGTCAAGGGCCCGGTAAAAGCCCGGCATATCGTCGACCCGGCCGAGAAAGAAGACCCGGCCGCCAAGGCCGAGTTTTTTCGCCAGGGCGGCGTACCTCATGCTGTCCCGGCCCCCGGCCGCCAGGAGGCAGGCGTTGCCCGGCAGAAGGGCCACGGCCCGGATAAGCGGTTCAAGGCCTTTGAGCCGGAAATTGGTGGAGGCCGTGCCGATGAACACCGGGTCGGGCCGGCCGCTTTCCGGTTCGGGCAGGGACAGGCCGTGACTCTCGGCCAGGAATCGGCGCGCCGCGTCGCGCTCGTCGGGCGAGGGCGCTGTGAAGCGCTCCAGGTCCGGACGGTTGTAGACGACGCTGACGCGCTCGGGCTTCAGCGCCGGATGGGCCTTGAGAAGCCACTGCCGCACCAGGTGCGAGACGGCGATGACCTCGCTGCTTTCGGTGAACTGGCGGCGCTCCACCAGCAAACTCAGCAGATTCACCGGGGAAAGTCTGCGGCGCAGCGACTTGGAAAAGCGGGGCCAGCCGGGCGGCAGAGATTGCTCGGACTTTTCCCAAAACACCGAAAGCGGACCGCCGCCCATGCGGCTGATATCCTGCGACCAGGTCTTGCCCAGGCTCAGGGTCAAATCGTAGCGGCCCCGCCTGACGGCGCGCTCCGCCCGAATCAGATACCACAGGAGCTTGAGAAAGCGGCTGCCCGGAGGACGCCCCACGGCGAGGACGCGCACCCCCGGCGAAGTCTCGGCCTCCTGCCTGGCGCAGATGAAATCCACCGAGTGGCCCCGCGCCGCCAGGGCCTTGGCCAGCCGGTAGCCGAATTGTTCAACGCCGCCATAAGTGGAATACCTGGGCAGCATCAGAGCGATACGTCCGGCGATACGTCCGGTGGCGCGTCCGTTTTTCGCCGCTCCGTCCGGGGAGGCGTCAAGGAGGGACGTTTCCGGCCCCGGCCCGGCTGTCCTCTCAGACATCGTCGGTCACGGCGTCCGGCGGCGGCCCGGACGGGGTTGCGCCGTCGTCATTGTCGTCGTCATTGTCAAGGGACTCGGCCCGGCGCAAAAGCTCCTCAAGCTGAATGTCCACGCCGATAATGCCGGTGATGTTGTCTTCCTTGTCAATGAGCGGGGCCGAGACCGAAACCACCAGCTTGCCGGTGAACAGGGACTGGTAAATATCGGTGACGTGCAGGCCGCCGGTGCGCATGGGCTCGCGGAACCACTCACGCGACGAGAGATCCACGCCCAGGGGAAGCCGCTCGTAATAGGTGTCGCGGTACGCCGGGTCAATGACCGCGCTGGCCAGGAGCCTGCCCTGGGTATCGGTGAGGTTGATGAACTGCACGAAGCTGAATTCCTTAAGGAACTTCTCAAGGCAGGGGTACAGTTCGTTGCCCTGCCCGCGCACCTCCAGGGTCTCCACCAGGCGGGTGATAACCACGATCGACAGCTTTTTGGCCATGGACCGGATACGCTCAAACTCCGAGGGGAAGAGTTCCGGCATATAGCGCTTGGCCAGCGACATCATCTCTTTGCCCGAGAAGGACGTTGTCCGGCCTTTTTCATAGGCCTGCATGATGCGTTTGTAGATCATGCCCACGGCCGGGTTGCTCTTGCTGACCTTGGCGTCGTCTTCCAGGCCCACTTCCTGGTTGATCCAGTAGGCCACGCCCGCGCGGCCGGATTTATCGGTGATGATGATGGGCACCGGGCGGCCCAGAATGGCGGTGGTGTCGAAGATATTGTAGATTTCTTCATTCTTGGCCAGGCCGTCCACGTGAATGCCGGCGCTGGTGGCGTTGAAATCTTTGCCGGCAAAGGGATAGTTCGAGGGAATGCGGTAATCAAGCTCCCGTTCAAAATATTGGGCAATGCGGGCGATGGTTCTGGTGTTGGCGGCTTCATCATGGCCGGTCAGCGAAATGTATTCGATCACCATGGCCTCAAGGGGCGAGTTGCCGGTGCGCTCGCCAAAGCCCAGCAGAGTGCTGTTCACGCCGCTGCAACCGTAAAGCCAGGCCGTGGACGCGTTCACCAGCACTTTGTGAAAGTCGTTGTGGCCGTGCCATTCAAGGCATTCGCCCGGCACGCCCGCCGCGTCGGTAAAGGCCCGGACAAGGCGCGGCACCGAGCGGGGCAAAGCGGCACCGGGATAGGGCACGCCGTAACCCATGGTGTCGCACAGGCGGATTTTCACGGGCAGCCCGGCGGCCCTGCCAAGCTCCATCAGCTTCGCGGCCAGGGGGACGCAGAAGCCCATGATGTCCGCCCTGGTGACGTCTTCAAAATGGCAGCGGGGGGAGATGCCCCATTCGAGCGCCTGGCTCGCAAGCCTGACATAATGCTCAAAGGCCTTCTTCCGATCCCAGCCCAGCTTCAAAAAGACGTGGTAGTCGGACACGCTGGTGAGCATGCCCACCTCTTTGAACTCCATATTCTTTGCCAGCCGCAAATCGTCGAGGTTGGCGCGTATCCAGCCGGTCACCCGGGGGAAGGCGTAGCCACGCGCCCGGCAGGCCTCGATGGCCTTTTTGTCCTTGTCCGAATACATAAAGAATTCACAGGCCCGGATAAGCCCGCCGCGTCCGCCCAATTCGTAGATCAGGGAGTAGATGTCCGTTATCTGCCTGACCGTGTAGGGAGGGCGCGCCTGCTGGCCGTCGCGGAAGGTGGTGTCCGTGATGAACATGGGATCGGCCGGACGCGAATCGACGAACACCCCGTCAAAGGGCGTGCGGCTGACCTTGGCATACGGGAACATATCGCGGAACAGCTCGGGCGAATCGACTTCCCGCAAATGGCGGGAGGCCGGATTTCCGGTGGGGTGCAAAAGGGCCATGGCAACTCCTCACGAAAACTTAACGCTTCCTTAAATCAGTGTTTCCCTTACAGCCCGTGCAGGGCTTTGAGTTCGCGGGCCTCCGCGCTGTCCGGGTTGATCGCAAGGGCGGCGGCCAGAGCGCCGGCCGCCGCTTCCTCCCTGGCGCTTTCAAGCAGGGAACGGGCGGCTTCAAGGTGCATGCGTTCCGGCGCGTCGCCGTACACCGCCCGCACCAGCCGGAGGTAATCGTCACGAAAGACATGCCGCGCCAGCGCGTTGTTGTCGTGGAGGAAACGGGCCAGCGGCCTGTGCCCGGCCCGGCCGGTAAAATACAGGCAGAACAGCCTGCGGGCGTGGCGCAGCAACATGGCAAGGCGGGCCGTTTCCCGGCGCATGCTCGCGCGGGTTTCGCCCTGAATGACGCGCAGGGCGTTGATCAGCCGTTCGGTCTCGTCGTCCGGCCCGCGATCCGGCCCGCGATCCGGCAAGGAGAAAAGCTTCGGCGCGTAGTACTGGCGCTGATGCGCGGCTTCCATGAGTTTCAACGACTCATGAAACACATAGCCCAGGGTCCAGTCGAGCAGCAGGCCGTGAAGACTCGCGTCGTCGGCCTGCGGCAGCACATGGTGGGACTTGTCCTTGAGGCGCCACAACAGGCCTTTGTCCCACGGCTCGCCCACCAGAGACCGCAAGACCGGAAAGGACACGGTGCCGCTGGCCGCGAACCGGGCGAACTGGTCGCCCAGTTGCTCCGAGGCCAGACAGAAGTCGCGCAGCACGTCACGCTCAAAGGCCTCGCGGTTTATTTGCACCCATCCCTGCATTATGGCCGCCCTCTTGTGGTTCCGCCAATCGCTTCCGCCCACGGCCAGGCCGCGCCTGCCCCAGGGCTGAAACGCCTTATATGTCGCAGCGCTCGCCGCAGCACGTTTTCAAAAAACCCGTGTAGGCATGCAATATGCGGCTTTCTCTGAGCCGCCGCTCCGCCGTCAGCGGCGGCGCGGGCCGGGCCTGGGCCAGAGCTTCCATTCCGGCCTGTCCGGGCAGGGCTTCCAGCCCTCGGGCCAGTGTCGCCCCGTCGCGGACCGCGAAAAGCTCGGCCGCGCGGGTGTCGGTCACCAGGGCCAGCGGCGCCGGGTCCGGCAGGGCCAGGCGCGCCAGGGCCACGGCTTCGCGCTTATAAGTATTGATCTGCCCGGCGCAAAAGACAAGCAGCAGACCCAGACGGCCGTCGCCCAGAAACATGGCGATATCCGCCTCCCGCACCATGATCTCGCCGTCCACTTCGTAGGCCACGGGATAATGCGGGCGCAGGGACGAAGCCGCGTAGCCGCGCTCTTCAACCAGAAAACGCGCCAGGGCCTGGCGCAGGTCCTCATAGGTGGTGAGTTCGCGCTCCTCGCCGCTCAAATAATCTCTGATCACGCCGCCCAGGCTGACCTCATGCATGGCCGCCTCCGCTGTCAGCGGCCGTTTTGCTTGCGCTCTTCATCTTTGATCAGGGCGCGGGCCACGTTGAGATCGTAGAGGGCCAGAGGGTCCGCGCCGCTGCCGCGTTCCTTGTACATGAGCGCGGCCGCTTCGATGACGCTGTGGGCCAGCCACTGGTGCTTTTCCCAGACTTCGGGATGATCGGCCCGCCACAGGCGGAACTCGACGCCCGCCGCGCTTTCGCGCACATAGACGCGTGAGCCGGCATCCGCAGGGTCGGGATGATAGTAAAGGCCCTTGTCGTCTTTCATAGGCATCCTGTCAGGCATTTTGCGTCTGAGATTTCCGCTTGACGGCGGGTGCGGCCCGCCTGCGGAAAGCTCGCGGGCGAGGTTCGCCGACGCTTCCCGGGTGTCGCCCACGCTCCACGAGCAAAAATATTAAATCATTGCCTCAGGAAGCGGCTATTCCCCGCTGTCGCCGTCCTGGCGATAGCGGCAACCCTTGGTAGGGCAGCCGATATAGGCGGGGCCGCCACGCTGCTTCTTTTTGGCCAGCACTTTGCCGCCGCACAGCGGGCATTCGCCCTTTACGGGCTCGTCCCACATGGCGTAATCGCATTGGGGGTATTGGTCGCAACTGTAAAACAGCTTGCC
>JAIRTI010000196.1 GCA_031255035.1 Desulfovibrio sp. | reverse complement strand
TCGGTCAAGTCATGTGCTACTTATCTCGGTCCTATCATTTGCTCGCGACAGCGCGGGATCAAGAGTTCAGCAATTCTCTTTTGTCGAAGCCAATTTGATCGCATGTGGGCTCCGCCCACAGCGCCAGGGCCTTGCCGGCCCCAGCTTCGTACCTGGACCCGGCGATTGGGGCGGCTGATCGTTGTGCCTTGTTGATACGTGTCGTCGGAACCAAACTGAGGGGGTCCGGGGGAAATCATTTCCCCCGGCGGGGTCCGGGGCAGCGCCCCGGCCGCCGGAGGCATTGTATTTGTTTCCCGAAGCCCATGCTGAGCGCTTTCCCCCGGCCGGAGCAGGCGTCCACACAGTCCCCGCAATTGGCGCACTGCGCCCGTTGCGGCGCGTTTGTGAGGCGCGGGTTGAGGCAGAGGTGGCAGGCGGCCAGGCAGGCGCGGTCATCGGCGGCGCAGGTGCAGGCGCTACGGTTGAAGCGGACGCGAAAACGCGCGGGCAGCGGCAGCCCCGCAAGGCCGATCAGGACGGACTGCGGGCAGACCCAGCGGCACCAGAAGCGCTTGCCGCTGACAAGCTCCGCCGCGAGAACGGCCGCAATCAGAATCACTCCGCCCCAAAGGACTTCGTGGTACAAGACGGCGTGCTGCATGGCCCGTGAATACCAGCCGGGCATGGACAACTGGTTGAGCGCGGGCGTCGGGACAAAGAGCGGTATGGCCGCAAGCCCCGCCGCGACAATGGCCGCCCTGGCGGCAAAGGGGCGTGGGGAAAGCGCCGGGCGGCCGCGCGCGGGCAGGGCGCAGCCTTTGTTCCTGTGCGCCAGCTCGGACAAAAAGCCGAAGGGGCAAAGCCAGGAGCAGAAGACCGGCCCCATGAGCGCGGCGAGCAGCAGGGCAAGCCCCGCGCCCACCAGCATGGGCGCTGTCGCGGACAGAGCGCCCGTCATGACTTGCAAGGCCGCCAGGGGATCGCCCAGAGGCACGCCGGCGAAATTGAAGGCCAGAAAGTTGCCTGAAAGCGCGTTGTACTCGGCTTTGTTCAGGAAAGGGATGCCTATGAAAGCCAGGAGCACCCCTGCCTGGACAAGCCGGCGCCAGGGCCGGATAGCGAACAGCGTCACGGCGTTTCCCCTCCTTCGCCGTTTTTCCGGCGTCCGGCCCTGGGCAGCAGGCGGGTCGGCGTGACCGTAATGACCGTGATGGGACACACGTATTCACAGACGCCGCAGCCCACGCACTTGTCCGTTACCAGCGGGATATAGCCGTTATCCAGAACAATCGCGGTTCCCTTCATGGGGCAGCGCTCATAGCAGGTCCAGCACATGACCGCGCTTTGTTCCTGGTAATCCACGCACTTTTGCGTATCCAGCCAGGCGACGCCCATGCCCGACCGCTCCATGGGCACGTCGCGCAAGGCGTCGGTCGGACAGATCTCGCTGCACCGCATGCATAAAAAACAAGGGCTTTTGCGTTGAAAGACTTTGGGGGTTTCCCCGCCGAAAAAGAAATGATCCGGAGTCAGTTCAATGCAGGCGTAGTTGCACACCTGGGCGCACTGGCCGCAGGAAATGCACCGGGACTTAAAATCTTTCTCCGAGAGAACGCCGGGGGGACGTAAAAAAGGGGGCATGGCGACAACACCGGTTTGCTTGGTTGTGGCTTATTCGCGAGAATTTTCCTCATCCTCGACCGTCAATGAGGTCACGTAGCAGGCAATGACGTTGTCCAGGGCGTGGACGCGCCCGAGCAGGCCTTCCATATCCGCGCTCGGCGCTTCGGCGACGGCCACGATATAGTCGTCCTGGTGGATGCCGTAGGTGGTCATCTCGGGCATGGCCGAGACAAGGGCTTCCACCCCGACGGCGGCGCCGGGGGCGCCGTGTACAAGAAAACCCATAATAGCCACGGCTTTTCTCCTTGGGGCTGACTCATAAGGGGCCGGCATCCGGGGGCGCGACGCTCCGCCCGGATGCCGGTCCTCTCTCTCAACTCTGCTTGTACACCTTGGTCGCGCAGATCTTGTATTCAGGCTCCTTGGACGCGGCGTCCACCGCGTCGTGGAACAGCCTGTTCACCAGCTTGTTCTTGTCGAAGAAGGGGCAGAACACAAGGCCCGGCATGCAGGTATCGGTCACTCGCGCCGGGAAGGTCATCTTGTCCCTCCGGGTTTCAAGGACCACCTGGTCGCCGTTGGCGATGCCGAGCCTGGCCGCGTCCTCCGGGTTGACCTCCACAAAGGCCGACGGATAGGCTTTGCGCAGCTCGGGCACCTGGCCGGTCATGGTGGCCGTGTGCCAGTGGTCGATGACCCGGCCCGTGGTCAGCACAAAGGGATAGTCCGCGTCCGCCGGTTCGAAGGGCGGCTTATACGGACGCAGAAAGACAATCGGTTTGCCGTCGGGTCTGCCGTAAAAGAATATCTTGTCCTTGTGGTCCGGGGGGACCAGAGGGTCTTCGCCGCGAACGTAGCGCAGGTCCGTACCCGGATGGTCCTCAGTGGGGCATGGCCACTTGATGCCCGACTCTTTTTTCAGACGCTCTCTGGTGATGCCGTAAAAGTTATAGGGGCTTCCCCTGCTCAAGGTACGCCATTCGTCCCAGATTTCCGAGGCGTTCTTGTAGGCGACCAGCCTGGGGTCAACCCCGGCCCTGACGGCAAAGTCCGTCAGCACGTTCACCACCGGGCGGCAATTGCCCGTGGGCTCGATGGCCTGCTGGGTCAGGGAGTAGCGCCTTTCGGTGCAGCCGTAAACGCCGTCCGTCTCGCACCAGAAGGCCGCAGGGAAGACAACATCCGCGTATTTCAGAGTTTCCGCGTCGTGGAAACACTCGGTCATAGCCACGAAAGCCGTTTCCAGGCCTTTGGTGTATTTGTTCAGATGCGGCAGAGTATGCGCCGGATTTGTGCAATGGATGAACACGGCTTTGACGTTGCCCGAGACCATGTTTTCAAAAAGCGCCACCGTATGATGGCCCATCTTGGGCTGAATGGTGCCCCTGGGCACGCCCCAGAAATCTTCCATCTCGTTGCGGTGTTTTTCGTTGGCCACCACGCGCCCGGCCGGAAGCAGGTGGGCCAGGGAACCGGTGTCGCGCACGCCGCCGCAGGCGTTGGGCTGCCCGGTGAGGGAGAGCGGAGACGCCCCCGGACGGCCGATATGCCCGGTGATCAGATGCAGATTGTGGATGAGGTTGTTCGCCCACACGCCGCGCGAGCGCTGGTTGATGCCCATGCACCACAGCGACAGCGTCGCGGACGACTCGGCGAACATGCGCGCCACCTTCACCACCATAGCCGCCGGAATGCCCGAGATTTCCTCAACCTTTTCCGGCGTGTACTCGGCGACAAAGGCTTTGTATTCTTCCAGGCTTTTGTCGTTTCCGTCGTTATCCTTGAACTGACAGTAGCGATCGATGAAGCGGTAGTCTTCCAGTTCCTCCTTGAAGATAACGTGCGCCATACCGTTGAGAAGGGCCAGATCCGTGCCTGGGATGAAGGTCAGATGGATGTCGGCGATCCTTGAGGTGTTGGTGCGGCGCGGGTCCACAACGATCACCTTGACGTCCGGGGAGTTCTGCTTGCGCCTGGCGATGCGCCGGAAAAGCACGGGGTGGGCTTCCGAGGTATTGGAGCCGATGATGAAAAAGCAGGTGGCGTTATCGATGTCGTTATAGGTGCCCATGGGTTCGTCTTTGCCGAAGGTGGTCATGTACCCGCCAACGGCCGAGGCCATGCACAACCTGGGGTTGCCGTCCACGTTGTTGGTGCCGAACCCCGCTTTCCAGATTTTGTTCGCCAGGTAGGATTCCTCCGTCAGCGCCTGGCCGGAGCCGTAGTAGGCCACGGCGTTGGGTCCGTTTTCCTGTACCGCCCCTTTGAAGCGCGCGGCGGCGAAATCCAGCGCTTCGTCCCAACTGACGTTCTCCAGCGGGCTGCTTTTGCCGCCCCGGCGTATCATGGGTTCGGTTATGCGGTCCTTGGAGTAGATGACCGGGATGAGCATCGCCCCCTTGAGACAGAGCAG
>JAIRTI010000193.1 GCA_031255035.1 Desulfovibrio sp. | reverse complement strand
CGTCTGTTTTCCAGACCGGATTCCAGGCTGGTGCCGATAACGGCTTCAATTTCTCCGGCCATGCGGATGATGGTTTGCGGGGAACACTGATATTCCGCAGCCAGATCAAGCTGAAAATGACGGCGGCCATCCAGCATGAGCTTACGAAACATGCGGAGCAGCCTTACTCCGGGTGTGGTGTCTTGATCGTGCTTGGACGGCATGAGTACGCTCTTGTTGTTATCGACAATCTCCCCCTTGGGACGAACACTCGTCCCAAGGGAAGATACCTGGCTATTCATCGGTTTGCGCGTTTGTCCCAGGCCGCCGGAGGCATTGTATTTCAAAGTTACTCCGCCCCGGCGCCTTTTTCACATGCCGGGCCAAAAGAAAAAGGACTTACGATTTTAACCGTAAGTCCTTGATTTTTGTGGTGGGTCGTGAGTGATTCGAACACTCGACTCTCTGCTTAAAAGGCAGATACTCTACCGTCTGAGTTAACGACCCGGAAAGGAGCATCATTTATCGCAAATAACCTTGACGGTCAATCCTTTGCCGGCAAATTTCCGATTTTTCCTGCCGGACGGCCTTCAGCGGGCCGGAAACAGGAGCTATCCCGATTCCCGAGGCCTTTGTCGACCATTCGCCCCTGGGGAGGTCCGGCGCAAGACGCCAGGGGCGGACGGTCGGCTACTTCAAGGTTTCGGCATACAGTTCGGCAACATGGCGGACGGGTATGTCGTCGTTATTACGCGACAACGAATCCATGATCTGCATCATGCAGGCCGGGCAGCCCGCGGCCACCAGGTCGGGGGAGACGGAAACGATGTTGTCCCGCTTCCGTTTGCCGATCTCCTTGGAGAGTCCGTAATGGTACAGGGTAAAGCTGCCGCCGCTGCCGCAACACCTGTCCGCCTCGGGCATTTCCACGAAAGCGTAGCCGGGCAGGCCTTTGAGTATGGCGCGCGGCTGCGCGGCCACGCCCAGAGATTTTTTCAGGTGGCAGGAGTCATGATAGGTGACGCGTTTGCCGCCTTCGGCCCGCTCGGGCAAGCTCACGTTCAGGACGTCAACCAGGAACTGGGAGACGTCCATGACCTGATCCTGGAGGTCGCGTATCCGCATCTGTTCGGCCGGGCTGTAGCCTTCCATCAGTTTCGGCCAGATTTCCTTGATGGTGGCCGAGCAGGTGGCGCAGGGGGTGAGAAAGTAGTCAAAACCGCCTTGCGCGAACAGGCGCAGATTGTCGCGCACCAGCCTGTCATAGGTCTGCCTGTCGCCGGAGGCCAGGGCCGGTATGCCGCAACAGGACTGGTCCGCGGGCATAAAGACGCCCACGCCGTGATGCTCCATAATCCTGAGCACGGCTTCGGGCACGCCGGGGAATATTTTGTCCGACACGCAGCCCGGGAAAAACGCCACCCGCAGCCCGCTCACGCCTGGAGCAGTGTCCAATGAAGGCATTTTCGAGTGAAAGCTCTTTTTGGCCAGAGCGGGGAAATGCCTGTCCCCGATGATCCCGGCGAAAAGCGGCGCACAGGACGTGCCCACCACCCGGCTGGCATCTTTGATGAACAGCTTTTGAAACTTGCCCGAAAGGTCCAGCAGGGCGTTGAACAGCTTGGGCCGGACCAGCATGCCTCGGAAAATAAGCTTCTGCACCGGCGTCAGGCCCAGGTATCGGGCGACGATGCTCCTGGCGCGCAAAAAAATGTCCATGATCTTGACGCCCGAGGGACAGTTGGACTGGCACGACCCGCACAAAAGGCAGCGGTTCAGTTTTTCGTTCACCGCTTCGGGGTCGTCGATCATGTGCCGGGCCAGATTCTCCAGCAGCGTGATCTTGCCTCTGGTGACGTCGGCCTCCCGCATGGTGACCCCGTATACCGGGCACACGGACATGCAAAAGCCGCAGCGCATGCAGGAAATGAGCATGTCGTCCAGCGCGAGCAGAGCCGTTGACAGTTCCTTGAGATCTTGTTTTGTCTGTTCCGCCATCACCGCCTCCTAAACGAACTTTTTGCCGGCGTTGAAAAGCATTTTCGGGTCAAGGGCCCGCCGCAGATTCCTGGCAAACTCGATAGTGGCGCGGTTTGTTTCCTTCTCCATCCATTTGGCCTTGGCCATGCCGATGCCGTGCTCCCCGGAAAGCGTGCCTTTGAGCTTCAAGGCCACGTCGAAGATTTCGTCCACGGCCTGCTCCACCCGGTGGAATTCTTCTTTATCGCGGCGGTCGCACAGGATGGTCGGGTGCAGGTTGCCGTCGCCGGCGTGGCCGAAGGTGCCTATCTCAAGCTTGTATTTTTTGGCGATGTCGTTCACCGCCGCCACCATGGCCGGAATTTGCGAACGCGGCACCGTGGCGTCCTCAAGCACGGTCGTGGGTCTGGCTCTGGCCAGCGCGGGCAGGGCGTTGCGCCTGGCCGCCCAGATTTTGTTCTTCTCGTCCTCGTTGGTGGCGACGCGGATGTCCGTGCTGCCGCATTTCCGACAGATTTCCATGACCTTGGCCGCGTCTTCCTCCACCATCTGCGCATGGCCGCCGTCCACTTCGATGAGCAAAATGGCCCCGGCTTCGACCGGCAGGCCGATTTTCGCGTCGGCCTCCACGTATTTGATGCAGGCGTTATCCAGAAATTCCAGAGTGCAGGGCACGATATGCGCGGCAATGATGCCGGCGACGGTCTCCGAAGCCTTGTTCACGTCGTCGTACACCGCCATCATGGCCTTGGAGGCCTTGGGCGGCGGCACGAGCTTGATGATCAGGTTCGAAAAAATCCCGAGCGTGCCTTCCGAGGCCGCCATGAGCGCCGGCATGTTGTAGCCCGTGACGTACTTGACCGTGCGCGAACCGCTTTTGATCAACTCGCCCCGGTAATCGAAAATCTCCATGCCCATGATGTAGTCTTTGGTCACGCCGTATTTCAGACCGCGCAGGCCGCCGGCGTTGAGGGCGACGTTGCCCCCCAGGGTGGACACGGATTGCGAACCCGGGTCCGGCGGGTAGAACAGGCCGCGCCTGGCGACCTCGGCCGCGAACCGGGCGGTGATCACTCCCGGTTCGACCACGGCATAGAGGTCTTCCTCGTTGATTTCCATGATCTTGTTCAATCTGTTGGTAAGGATGACGATGCCGTTGCCCGGTTCGGGAATGCTGGCGCCGGACAGGTTCGTGCCGGCCCCGCGCACGGTGATGGGCAGGCCGTTTTCATAGGCCAGTTTGACCACTTTGCCCAGTTCCTCCTGCCGCGAAGGCGCGACCACCAGAGCCGGGACCACCGGGCTCAGCACGGCCGCGTCATAGGAATAGGCCTGGCGGTCGGCTTCCTCGGTCAGCACGTTGGGCTGCCCGGCGATATCCTGAAATTCCTTTATCAACGCTGAACTCAAAGCCATAAGTACCTCTCTTTTTGGAGTATGTTCCGGTCAGATGACGGACGGGTCAGGGTTGGGTGATTTCCGAATTGATTCGCCAACAACAGGGTAAGAAAGGGCGGAACGGTTTCAGAACGGTTCCGCATGAGAATTGCTGTTTTGCTATGCCTTGTCCTTCTTTTCGGCCTCCGCCCTGATGTACTCCTCAACCGGCGGCATCTCGGAAAGCTGCTTGAGATTGTACCAGCGCTCCAGGTATTCCTTTTCCAGCCGGCCGC
>JAIRTI010000166.1 GCA_031255035.1 Desulfovibrio sp. | reverse complement strand
CAGGCCATACTGCCCTTGCGCGGCAAAATTCTGAACGTAGAGCGCACGCGTTTTGATAAAATGCTGGCCAACAAGGAGATCAAGGCTCTGATCACGGCCATGGGCGCCGGTATAGGCATGGTCGGGGGCGAGAGCGACATCGACCTGACCAAGCTGCGTTACTACAAGATCATCATCATGACCGACGCCGACGTGGACGGGGCGCACATCCGCACCCTGCTGCTGACCTTTTTCTTCCGCCAGTATCGCGAGCTTATCGAGCACGGCTACCTGTACATCGCGCAGCCGCCGCTGTACCGGGTTCACTTCGGCAAGTTCGAAAAGTTCATCAAGGATGACGTCGAGCTGAACGCCTTTCTGCTGAACCGCATCAGCAAGGACGTCACCGTGCGCGCCGATAACGGGCACACCTTCACGGGCAGGAACATCATCCGTCTGGCCAAGGATATCGCCTTTATCAGCCAGCGCCTGCGGGACGCGGAAATCGCCGGCATCGCCGAACCGTTGTTCATGGCTTTTCTGCGTTACCCGATGCAGCTTGAGCAGCAGTGGTTCATTGACGACTCAACGGAGCTTGCCGCTTTCAAAGAGTGGATTGCCGGACGCGGCTTCACGCTTTCGCTGGAACACGAGGAAACCGAACTCGAACAGTTGAACCGCGTCGTCCTGGAAGACAAAAACGGGCGCCGCACCAAGCTGGGGCCGGACTTCTTCGGTTCGCGCATGTACAGACAGGCCTGGAAGGCCCGTGAAGACATCCGCGAACAATGCGGCGGCACCGGGTTCACCGTTGAGCGAAAAGACGCCGCCATCCCTGTTCAGGGCCTCTTCGTGCTGGAGCGGACCCTGTTCGAGGAGGCGCGCAAGGGCATCAACATTCAACGGTACAAAGGCCTGGGCGAAATGAACCCGGAACAGCTCTGGGTCACCACCATGAACCCGGAAAACCGTGTCCTGCTGCAAGTCAGCATTGAGGACGCCGAAGAAGCCGGCGACGCCTTTGAGGAACTCATGGGCGATCGGGTTGAAGCCCGGCGCGAGTTTATCGAACGCAACGCCCTCACCGTGCAGGATCTGGATATTTAGCATGACGCGCGATTGTTTCCGGCTCTGGTCCTGAGACAATCCGCCTTTTGGGCGCGCCCGGTGCCGCCTTGGCCGCCAGGGTGGCCCCTGGCGCGGACGCCCTGCCTGTTTCCGTTCAGTGGAAGCGGCAGCAACATTTTTACAACGCTCCAAGGATACCCATGTCTGAGACCAGCAATGCGACGCCCGAGCTTTTCCCGGAAGTCAGCATAGAAAAAGAGCTGCGCAAGTCCTATCTGGAATATTCCCTGTCGGTCATCATCGGCCGCGCCATCCCGGACGTGCGCGACGGTTTGAAGCCGGTTCACCGCCGCATTCTCTTCGCCCAGCACGAGCTTGGCAACAGCTACAACCGGCCGCCGAAAAAATCGGCACGGGTGGTCGGCGACGTCATCGGCAAATACCACCCGCATGGCGACTCCGCGGTGTACGACGCTCTGGTGCGCCTGGCCCAGGAATTCTCCATGCGCGACCCTCTGGTCGACGGCCAGGGCAACTTCGGCTCCATTGACGGCGACGCTCCGGCGGCCATGCGCTACACAGAGGTGCGCATGTCCCGCCTGGCCGGCGAGTTTCTGGCGGATATCGACAAGGAGACCGTCGAATTCAGGGCCAACTACGACAACACCCTGGAAGAGCCTTCGGTGCTGCCGACCAGGGTTCCCAATTTTCTGCTCAACGGAACTTCGGGCATTGCCGTGGGCATGGCCACCAACGTGCCGCCCCACAACCTGGGCGAGTTGTGCGACGCCCTGCTGCATCTGATTGACGACCAGAACTGCACGGTGTCCGACCTCATGCAGCACGTGCATGGCCCGGATTTTCCCACGGGCGGCGTCATCTTCGCCGGCAAGGGCCTGGAGGACGCGTTCCACAACGGCCGGGGCTCGGTCAAGGTGCGCGGGGTGATTGAGGTCGAAACCCGGAAAAAAGGCGGCGAAGCCATTGTCATCCGGGAAATTCCCTATGCGCTCAACAAGTCGGGCCTGGTGGAGAAAATCGCCGGCCTGATCAACGAACGGCGCATCGAGGGCGTGTCCGATCTCCGGGACGAATCGGACCGCAAGGGCATCCGCATTGTCCTTGATTTGAAGCGCGGCGCCATTCCCGATATCATCGTCAACGCCCTGTACAAGTTCACGCCGCTTGAGACCTCGTTCGCATACAACATGCTGGCCGTGGTGGGCAACCGGCCGCAGTTGCTGAACCTCAAAAGCGCGCTGGCCTACTTTCTCGAACACCGGCGCGAGGTCGTCATCCGGCGTACGCGCTTTGATCTGCGCAAATCCGAGGCCAGGGCCCATATTCTTGAGGGCCTGCGCATCGCCCTGGACAATATCGATGAGGTGGTGGCCCTTATCCGGGCCTCAAAAACGCCGCAAGAGGCCAAAACCGGCCTCATGGAACGCTTCGCCCTTTCCGAAATCCAGGCGCAGGCCATTCTGGACATGCGCCTGCAACGCCTCACCGGCCTTGAGCATGAAAAATTGCTGGAGGAATATAAAGAACTGCTCAAGCGCATCGCCTACCTGACCTCCATTCTTGAAGACCAGGAGGTGCTGCGCGGGGTTATCCGGGACGAGGTGGAGGATCTCAAAACCACCTACGCCACGCCGCGCAGAACCGTTGTGGAGCACGACGACCCGGCCGGCATCAATATTGAGGACCTCATTCCGGACGAAGACGTGGTCATCACTTTGTCAAGGCGCGGCTATATCAAGCGCACCACCCTGGACAACTACCACCAGCAGCGCCGGGGCGGTAAAGGCATCGCCGGTCTGCACATGAGCGACGACGATGTGGTTCAGGACTTTCTGACCACCTCCAACCACCAGTTCCTGCTGCTGTTCACCAACAGGGGCCGCATGCACCAGTTGAAGGTGCATCAGGTGCCCGAGGGCAGCCGCACGGCCAAGGGGGCGCATATCGCCAACCTTCTGCCTCTTGAAAAGGACGAATGGGTGACAACCGCGCTCACCGTGCGCGAATTCAGCAAGGATCAGTATTTTCTCTTTGTGACCAAAAAGGGCATGGTCAAGCGCGCCGACGCCTCCATGTACGCCCGGTGCCGCAAGAACGGACTCAACGCCGTCGGACTGCGCGAGGGCGACGAGCTGATCACCGTGCGTGAAGTGCAGGAAAGCGCCCAAATCGTCCTGACCACCGAAGCCGGCCTTGCCATCCGCTTCGGGCTCGGCGAAGTCAGGCCCATGGGCCGGGGGGCGTCCGGCGTCAAGGGCATCGCCCTGCGCGGGGTGGATTCGGTGGTGGCCTGCGTCATTGTCGAAGCCGGGAGCGAGGAACCCTCCATCATGACCATTTCCCGCAACGGCTACGGAAAGCGCACCAGAATGGAGTTGTACCGGGCGCAGTCACGCGGCGGCAAAGGCATCATCAACTTCCGGTCCACCTCGAAAACCGGTCCGGTTATCGGGGCCATGCCGGTCTCGGACAACGACGCGCTCATCCTGCTCACCTCCACCAACAAGATTATCCGCATCGGCGTTGAGGAAATTCGCAGCATCGGCAGGGCAACCCAGGGCGTGCGGCTCGTCAACCTTGACGAAGGCGCGTCCGTGGTGGGCTTTGACCGCATTGACGACAGCAACGACGAACCGGTTGGCG
>JAIRTI010000119.1 GCA_031255035.1 Desulfovibrio sp. | reverse complement strand
GATATGGCTTTTGGGGCTTTCGATCACCATGCCGCGCGGCGGAACGGCCAGGGACGCGGCGACCGGAAGCAGCAGCGCCAGGAGCGGCGCAAGAAGGACAACGGCAAAGCGGCGGAACGTGCCGGCAGCCTTGAAAGCGAGTTGAGATTTCGCGTTTTGGGTCATGGCGTTGGTCGCATCCGAAAACAGCACTGTCTGTTACCTTACTTTGCCAAAGGTATCGGACACAAGCGCCGTCAGTATCTTCCCGGACATGGAGAGATCGAACTTGTTCCTGGCGGCGGTCAGCTCCCTGGCGGCGGCGTCGAGCGTTTTGGCTTCGGCGTAAGGCCGCTTTTGCACCATGGCGGAAAAGGCGTCGGCCACGGCCGTCAAACGGCCGAACTGGCTGATATCCTTGCTGTGCTGCGGATAGCCAGAGCCGTCCAGCCGCTCGTGGTGTTCAAGCGTGCTCTGGCGCATGACGTCGTGGCTTTGATCGAGCTTATGCATGATTTTATAGCCGGCCAGGATGTGCGCCTGTATTTTTTCCTTTTCCTCCGGCTTCAGCGGCGTGGTCTTGCCGGTGATGAAGCCCGAAATCTTCGCCATGCCCACATCGTGCAGCAACAGGGCCATGGCCGCCTGATCAAAATCCTTTCTATGCGTCTCTTCGGGGGCGGAGAGCATGTAAAGCCAGAGCCCGACGCTGAAGGTATTGATCGAGTGCCTGACCAGGGAGTGATCGCCGGTGTGCAGTCTGCGGACAAAAAGGCGCAGACGGTGCATGTCCGTCCAAAGATATTCGGTGATCACCTGCACGTCGGCATAGAGTTTTTCAAACAAGGGCTTGACCGGCTGAGCGAAAAATTCGTCAAGCCGGCTCTCAAGGGCCCGGATGCTGATGTCCGCGACTTCTGTTTCTTTCAGGTTCTGATCGACAAGGACCAGGTCGAGCTGTTTGGCGATATGCCGGGAATAAATGGGGTGATCGGCGCGCGAAACGAAGAGATCGCCCTCGGAACAGAGTTGGCGTATCTCTTCGACCTGTTCGTTGCTGAAACGGGTGTCTTTGCGGGAATAGGTCAGCAACTGTCCGGCGTCATAGTTGAAAACAAAAAGATCGAGCGGCAGGCGGTACTTGGAAAAACTGTCCAGTATCGCCTCGTTGATCTGGTAGTATTCTTCCGAAATACTGTCTGGAACAGCGGTAACGGCCATGCGCGCCTACTTGGTGTATATTTTGACAAGGTTGGTGCCGCGGGGGGGCTCGCCATAGCGGGGCTGGCCGGCCGTAATGACAACGCGATCACCGGGCATAAAGCGCGGGTTGGAGTCAATGAAAAATTCCGCGCGTTCCAGATGCCCCGGCATGTTTTCTTCGGCGAGGCACGGCGTGACCCCCCAGGAAAAGTTCAAGTGGCGCATGGCCGTGTGATCGGGGGTAATCACGAAAACCGGCTGGCTCGGCCGCTGCGCCGAAAGGCTGCGCCCGGCGCTGCCCGACATGCTGTGGGCCACGATGGCGGCCGCCCCGTCATTCTCCGCCAGCAGGCAGGCGGAATAGGAAAGAAAGTCCGGGGTCCTGGTGGTCCGGCCGTAATTGCCCGGATCCTTGCGCTCCAGAAGAAGCGCCTCGGCCTCATCGCAGATGCGCGACATGAAGGTGACGGTCTCGACGGGATAGTTGCCCATGGCGGTTTCTTCCGACAGCATAACGCAGTCCGCCCCGTCCAGGACGGCGTTGGCGACGTCCGTGGTTTCGGCGCGCGTCGGCATGGGGTTGTTCACCATGGAAAGCAGCATCTGCGTGGCGACGATGACAGGCTTGTTGGCCTTGTTGCAGGCCGCGATGATGCGCTTTTGCATGGTGGGCAGATGCGGCATGGGGCACTCGATGCCCAGATCGCCACGCGCCACCATGATGATATCCGTCACCGCCAGTATTTCCTCAAGCCGCTCGACGGCGTTCTGCCTTTCAAGCTTGGCGCAGATGGGAATATTGCGTCCGGCCGCGCGAATGACGGCCCTGGCTTCAAGAATGTCCTCGGGCGTCTGCACATAGGAAAGAGCCACCGCGTCAATCCCCAGGCGCATGCCTTCGGCCAGATCGACCTTGTCTTTCTCCGTCAGGGCCGGAAGTCTGACGGACTTGCCGGGCAGGGCCAGGCCCTTGCGCGAGGTGACGATGCCGCTGTTGTCGGCCTCAATGATGAAGCCCCCCGGCGCTTTGGCCCGCACAAGAAATTGCAGGGTTCCGTCGGCAAGCACCAGGCGGTCTTCTTCCTCAAGGCCTTCCAGTATCGCCTGCTTGTCAAAGGGGATAAAGGGGACATCCAGTGATTCCGGCCTGCGCGGACCGAGAAAGGCGGTATCGCCCTTTTCAAAGGTAATGGTGTGCCCTTCCAGGTTGCCGATGCGGATTTTCGGCCCGGAAAGGTCCTGCAAGATGGTGATGGGCACCCCGTGGCGCAGTTCCAACTGCCGGATAGTATTGATAATATTGATAAAACTTGAGGCGTCGCCATGGGAAAAATTCAACCGGAAGATGCGGGCGCCGGCGTCAATAAGCTGCGACAGTTTTTCAGGCGTAGCGCAGGCCGGACCAAGCGTGGCTATGATTTTCGTTTTCATCGTCAAATTCTGCCGATTTACAAGGTTTTGTCAAGAGAACCAGCAATTTTCATTTTGCGGAGGACTGATGAGCAGAGTACTCGCCCGGCTGTCTTTTCGCAAGCCCCGGAAAGAGCAGCCGGCAATTCTCATTATGAGCTTTTTGCGGCCCCCATTCGCCAACTGTGAAAGGCAATGCCTCCGGCGGCCGGGGCGCTGCCCCGGACCCCGCCGGGGGAAATGATTTCCCCCGGACCCCCT
>JAIRTI010000094.1 GCA_031255035.1 Desulfovibrio sp. | reverse complement strand
CTCATTTCCTTGCAGCACAAGCTTGAATGCTTTGCCGACCTCGGCATTGATCTGGCCCTGGTCATGCCGTTTACCAGGGAAATCGCCGCGCTGACGCCCGAAGACTTCGTCCGCAGGGTTCTTGTGGAAAGCCTGAACACCAGGGCGCTGGTGGTCGGCTATGATTACGCGTTCGGTAAAGGGCGGCGCGGCAACGCGGCCATGCTGACCGGACAGGGCGAGGCCCACGGTTTTCTGGTGGAGGAGTTTCCCGCGGTTGAGGTTCGCGGCGGCATCGTCAGTTCAACACGCATCCGTGAAGCCCTGCAACGGGGAGACGCGGAGGAAGCCGCGGCCCTGCTCGGCAGGCCGCACAGCGTCGAAGGAGTCATCGTGCGCGGCATGAACCGGGGCGGAAAACTCCTGGGCTTTCCCACGGCCAACCTGCGCCTTGAAGGCAGCCTGCTCCTGCCGAAAACCGGCGTCTATGCCGTGTTCGCCGAAGTCAATCCGGTACGCCATTCCCTGCCCGGCGTGTGCGCCGGCAGCGGCGGCATCTTCATGAAAGGCGTGGCCAACGTCGGAAACAACCCGACTTTCGGGGACGGATTTGTCCGGGTTGAAACGCACCTGCTTGATTTTCACGCCGACATCTACGATACTCCGTTCAGAGTCCATTTTATCCGGCGCCTGCGCGATGAGCGCAGATTCAACGGCATTACCGAACTTATTGAACAAATCCATAAGGATGCGGATAGAGCCAGAAAACTCCTCCTCGTAGATCGGCCGATGGGCCAGACGAGCGGCCGTCAGGCCTCGGCTTTCTGAAAGTCCTTTCAGCAACAATATGAACGGCGCCCTGTTCGACTTTACGAACCCAACATGGCAAAGCATCCGGAACGCGGCTATGCTCTGCTTGCGTTATCCATACTCTTCCCCTGTATTGCGGAGAACCCCCATGCCCATGCAGCTTCTTTCTTTACATCTACTTCGAGCCATCACGGCCACGGCGATCTTCTGCTTTGTGCTGAGCCTGACACCCAACGCCGCCAAGGCCAATCCCCTGGAGGCCCTTGAGCGGGCGCAGCGGGGCATTGACGAATGCAATTCGGATATTTTCAACGGCGCCGTGGACATGCCCGCCGTGATCGACAAAGCCTCAGAAGCCCTTATGGCCGGCCTTCGCAAGCAGGCGGACGAAGGCAAACTCGGCGACAGCAACATCGCCATCGCCCTGATGCTTTTGGGCGCGGTTGAAGACTCCAGCCAAACCGGGCTCGTGAAACAGCTTATGCTCTCGGAGGTCAAAGGCTTTATCGCCACCGGCATCAACGGCGGCTATTTCGCCGGAAAGCCCGACCCGGCCATCAAGCCTTCGCGAGGGTCCCTGGCGTCGACCCTGACGAAAATGCCTAAAGGACGCCGCGAGATACTCCCCGGAGAAGTTCTGTCGCACAAGGACAACGTGGCCTCGGTCTCCGGAACCTTCGTCGACCCCAAAGCCGGACGCTTTCCGCTGGTCCTGACGGTGGAAAAAGAGAACGGCATCTGGCGCATCAAGGAAATCAGCAACGCCCAGGCCCTCGTCGAAGAGGCGGTCGGGCGGGATCGCTGAGACGCGGCGCGGCGCCAATGACATCCGCCCCGGTCCTCTTGTTCCAGCCGCTTTTCCGGCACGCGCGCTGGCACCGCGCCCTGCTCCTGTGCGCGCTCATCGCCTTGTTCCCGGTGATGACGGCCCAGGCGGCGTGTCCGACCTGGAAAGCGACGCTTTTCCTGCCGGGACCGGAAAAAAGCCAGACGGACCTCATTTTCCGCCCCCTGCGCAACCGCTGGCAGGCCGCCATGGAGAGTTCTCTTGACTTTGCCCCGGTGCCGGGCCGAGGCGGCAGTTACGCCTGGAGCCGGATCCAGCGGGAAAAGCCCGACGGCTGCCTGTTCGCGGGCCTTGCCATGCCGGCATACCAGTTGCTCGCGCTCACGCCGGATCGCATGTATGAGGCTGACGAGCTTATCCCGGTTTTGATTTTCGCGTCCGCGCCCAATGCCCTCTGGGTTGATGAAAGCAGTCCCTTCCTGTCACTGTCCGATTTCATCGCCTTTGCGCGGCAGCGGGATGAACAAGGCGTACAGATCGTTATCGCCGGTGCCGGGAGCTACACGGATCAGCACCTGGCGTCCTTGCAGCTCAACCGGGAGGTTGGCATACGCAGTTTGTACATGCCCCTCATCGGCTCCGAACAGGCGTCGGAGGCGGTCAGGGACGGCAAGGCCTCGGCCTGCTGGGGCTATGCGCTGCCGCCGGAAAGCATGCCCGGCATGCGGCCTCTGGCCGTCGCCGCCGAGCGCCGAAGCCCGGCCTTGCCGCAAACGCCGATCTTTCGTGAAGAGCAGGCGGACTTCGTCAACCTGGCCCATTTCGGCGTGGCCTTCAGCGCCGCCAGCAGCGAAAAAACGCGGCTGGAACTTCTGTCGTCCATCGCCTCCCTGGCGCGGGACCCTCTGCTCCGCCAGGAGGTCGAGAGCGCCGGCCTTACCTTTACCCCTCTTGCCGGCGCCGAAGCCGCGGCTTTTTCCGCTGCCCAGGAAGACGCCGCCAAGGCGCTGGTTGAAGAGTATGCCCTGCTGCCCGCCCGCTGA
>JAIRTI010000041.1 GCA_031255035.1 Desulfovibrio sp. | reverse complement strand
GATTCGCGCCCGGTCTACATTGCCGGGTTCCACCTGCTCACCGGGGCCGAAAACGCCCTTTTCCGCCTGCTCTGGGAAGAACACGGCGCCAGGGTGGCGCTGCACGCCGACCCGGCCGTGGCCGGCGGGGGCGAACGCCCCCATTGGAGCTGCCAGGCTTTTTCGCGCTGGGCAAAAGACTGGAACGCGCCCCTGAACCTTGTCGGAGAGGCCAAAAAAGCAAGAGAAGACGGGGAAGCAAGAGAAGACGGAGAAGCCGGAGCAGCCGCCCCCGTCGTCCGCTATTTCGCGGGGCACGATCTGCACTCGCAACTGGCCGCCATGCGGGACGAGTTGGAAAAAACCGCCGGCGGCCCTGCCGGCGAACCCTCCGGCGATTCTTCCGGCCCCCCCTCCGGCCCCCCATCCGACGAGGACCACCGGGCCGACACCGCCATCCTGCTGCCCTCGGGCGATATCCTGCTGCCCGTCCTGCACCATCTGCCGAGCAAGGACGTGAACATCTCCATGGGCTATCCGCTGGCGCGCTCGCCCCTGTTCCGCCTGATCGACACCCTGGCCCGCCTTCAGGAGCGGCGCAAGGACAAAGGCTATTACTGGCGCGATCTGGTGGATTTCATCCGCCATCCCTACGTCAAGCTCCTTGAGCCGGAAAACGGCGGCCCCGAAGCGGATTCGCCGGGCTCGCCCCTGCGCCGGGAACTGCACCGCCTTGAACACGCGCTGCGCGGGCAGGACCGGGCCTATGCGGACCCCTACGAACTGCTCGCCGAAAGCCGGGCGGCCCTTCTTGAGCCGACCGGACAGCCCTCTCCCGGCGTCGCCGCCCTGCTGGACCGGCTGCTCAAGACCGCGCTCGACGCCTTCGCGGACCTTGCCACCACCGCGCAGACGGCCAGGGCCCTGGACGACCTGTGCGCGCTCCTGATCAATTGCGGCGGACGCCTGTGGACGCGCTTTCCCATTGACGCCGAATGCCTTTTCCGTCTGCGCCATTCCCTGATTCCGGAACTGGCCGGGGCCGAACTGGCCGACGAAACCTTTCCTCAGAAAACGCTTTTCGCCATCCTGCGCAACCTGCTTGAGGCCGAACGGGCGCCTTTTGAGGCCGAACCGCTGGTGGGCGTCCAGGTCATGGGCATGTTGGAAAGCCGTCTGCTTTCCTTCCGCCGCGTCATCATTCTGGACGCGGTGGAAGAAAACCTGCCCGGATCGCCGGCCGGCGATCCGCTTCTGCCGGACGCCCTGCGCCCGGAACTCGGCCTGCCCTCGCTCCAGAGCCGCGAGCAGGCTTCGGCCCATACCTTTTTCCGGCTGGCGGCCGGCGCCGAAGAAGTGCTGCTCTTCTGGCGCGAGAGCGGCGACGCCCCTGGCGTACAAGAGAACAAAACCAAGAAAAGCCGTTTTATCGAGGAGATGCTCTGGAAGGAGGAAAAGGCCCGGGGACGCCTCTTCAGGCATAGCGGCCGGGACGGACCGCTGACAACCCTGGGGGCAAGCGTTTCGCCCGTCGCGCTGATCAAAAAGGAACTGGCGGTCACAAAATCCGCCCGGCTGCTGCTTGCGGCTCTGCGCAAGCGCCCGCTGTCCGCCTCTCTGCTGGACGCCTACCTGTGCTGCCCCTTGCGCTTTTATTACGAGCATCTGCTGCGGCTGGCCCCGGCCAGGGAGATTGCCGAAGGCGAAGACCCCCTGGCCGTGGGGGATCTTTTCCATAAGACCCTTGAGGAATCCTACCGCAGGCATCGCGGACGCGACCTTCCGGGCGGCGAGGAACTTGTCGGGCGTCTGCGCGAAGAATTCCTGCGCAATTTTCACCAGGCCGGGGAGTACGCGCAACTCGTCAGGCGTCTGCCCGCCGACGCCTCGGCCATGCTTTCCGAAGCGGCGGCCCAGCGGCTGACGGCCTATCTTTCGAGCCAGCCCCCCACCCGGCCGCTGGCCCTGGAATGCAAGCTTCGGGCGACCCTGGCCCGCGCCGAACCCCTTAGCTTCACCGGAACGACCGACAGAATCGACCTGCGCGCCCTTGAAGGGAATGGCGAAGCGCGAGGCATCATCATTCTTGATTACAAAACCGGCCGCCTGCCCGATGTCGCGCGGGGCCTGTGGGACAGGAACGATTTCTGGCGGGCCGTCGAAAACCGGCGGCCGGCCGACCGGGAGGAAGGCGAGGCCCTGATGCTGGAAACGGCGAAGCTCCTGCCCAGCGTACAACTCCCCTTGTACCTGCTGCTTTTCTCTCTGGCCGCGGAGCAGGGTTCGCTCCCCGGAGAACTGGCCGGCTTCGCCCCGGCCGACCTCCATGACGCCCGCTGGGTGGCCCTGGGGCACAAGGGCGAGGAGGTATCAATCCTGCCGCCCGGCTGTTCGTCCGAGCAAAGGCGGCACATCATCACGCGGCAGATCCCGGCGCTCATCCACTTCATAGCGGGCCGGATATTTGAAAGCCCCTCGTTCAAACCGCGCCCCGGCCCGCATTGTGACTGGTGTTCCTGCATAAAATCGTGTATGGTATCGCCCGGAGTGTAAAAGCATTTCCGGATTCACCGTTTCAGGCCGGCAACGCCGGGGTTTGTTTTTCATGGCGGCGTCCGGCCGGGCCTTTCCCGGCCGGAAGGCGCTCCGCCAGCATGGTACGATATTAATTTTATCACCCATAAGGAGACGGCATGGCTTTCCCCACTCTTGACATTGGCGGCCTGATCGCGCGCGCGCCGATAGTGCAAGGCGGCATGGGCGTTGGCATATCACTGCACCGCCTGGCTTCGGCCGTTGCCGCCGAGGGCGGCGTCGGCGTCATCGCCGGGGCCATGATCGGCATGCGGGAACCCGATGTCGCCAAGGACCCGGAAGGCGCCAACAGACGCGCCCTCTCCAGAGAAATCAGGAAAGCGCGGGAACTGACCGACGGCATCATCGGCGTCAACATCATGGTCGCCCTCACGGATTTCGCCTCCATGGTGCGTACGGCCGTCAACGAACGCGCCGACATCATTTTCGCCGGAGCGGGGCTCCCCACGGAGCTGCCCAAGATTTTGCGCTCCATGTGCGACGAAAAAAAGGAAGAATTCCGCACCAGACTCGTGCCCATCGTTTCATCCGCCAGGGCCACCACCATCATCTGCAAGAAATGGCTGTCCAAAGCCGCGTACCTGCCGGACGCCTTTGTCGTTGAAGGCCCCAAGGCCGGCGGGCACCTGGGCTACAAGCCCGAACAGCTTGACGACCCCAATCACGCCCTGGAACAGATCGTGCCCGAGGTCATTGAAGCCGTGAAACCCTTTGAGGATCAATACGGCAAGAAAATTCCGGTCATCGCCGCCGGCGGCATATACGGCGGGGATGACATCCACCGCTTCCTCGGCATGGGCGCCGCCGGAGTGCAGATGGGCACCCGCTTCGTGGCCACGGAAGAATGCGACGCCGATATCCGTTTCAAAGAGGCCTA
>JAIRTI010000009.1 GCA_031255035.1 Desulfovibrio sp. | reverse complement strand
CAGGCCGACAGGATGAACGAAAGAATCAAGGCCAGGAGGACGAGAAGTAGGCGTTGCCGTTGCAGCATGAAGGCTCCTGAAAAAGGTTCGCAGAGTCGCGGGGCGGTGTCGGCCGTCTTCGGCGCTGATGCCGGATTTCCAAAGACGGGTTTGCGAGAACCGCTGTTGAGAGCGCGCAACCAAGGGCACACTATCTGCGTGACAATAGCCGAGTCGGCCGTACGTGGCAAGACAATGCTGCCGTAAAGCGGCAATTCTCAGGAAGTAACAGGGCATCGGGCGTAATCGCCGCGCATGGGCCGGACAGACGTAAACGCTTTCAGGATTCTCCTGTTTCGATAAGGAAAAAATAGCGAATTTTCCGAAAAAATCATTGGGACGCAACGAGATTACGGAGTTAATCTCCGTGCTGGTGTTCCACCGGTAAAGTGTGCTATCGTGCAGGCGAGTCATCAGTCAACCGGGGTTCCGGCGCGCCCGGCCACGGGTCGAGCCGTCCGGCGCTTCATCAGCTTACGCGACAGGCGGGTATTTATGGATACAGTCATGCTCAACAGGCCGGACACGACCTTTGTCCGGGCGGTGGAGGACGAGAGCGGCCAGGTCGTTTCGCGCTGTTACCAGTGCGGCAACTGTACGGCCGGTTGTCCCATGTCCTTCAGCTTCGATTACCCGGTGAGCCGTATCATGCGCCTCATACAGGCCGGCCAGAAAGAGAGCGTGCTTTCTTCAAAGGCCATCTGGCTCTGCGCCACGTGCGAAACCTGCACCCAGCGCTGCCCCAATGAAATTGACGTCGCCAGGGTCATGGACGTCTGCCGCCATATGGCCCGGCGTGAAAAAGCGGGCGCGGCGCATGCGGTCAAGGCTTTTTTCGATTCCTTCGTCAATACCGTGTCCCGGTTCGGCCGTTCGCACGAGATCGGCGTGATGGCGCTGTTCATGCTGCGCACGGGCCGCTTCTGGACGGACGTGGACCTGGCGCCCAAAGTGCTGCCCAAGGGCAAGATGCCGATCAAGCCCCACTGTATCGAGGGGCATAAGGACGTGGGGGCCATTTTTCGCCGTTTCCGGGAAGGAGCGGCGGATGTCGAGCGCGTCCGGGCCGGGCTTCTCGCCAAAGGCGCGGACGCCGGCAAGGCCGCTTTGCTCATGACCGGCGCCGAAGCCGTGGATTCGCCTCCGGCTCCGGACAAAACGGAGGCAAGGTCATGAGCGCCCTGGATATCGGATACTATCCCGGCTGTTCCGGCCAGGGCACGTCCATGGAATACGATATTTCCACCAGGGCCGTGTGCCGGGAACTGGGCATCGCCCTGAAAGACGTGCCGGATTGGAACTGTTGCGGCTCGACCCCGGCGCACACCATCGACAGCGTCCTTTCCTCGGCCCTGTCCGCCAGAATTTTCGCCCAGGGCGAGACGGCGGGCATCACCGACATCATCACGCCCTGCCCGAGCTGCCTGAAAAATCTGCGCAACGCCCTCGACCATCTGCGCGATCCGCTGTTCGCGGCCAGGGTCGAGGCCCTGAGCGAACGTCCTCTGCGCGGCGGGCACAGCGTCAAATCGGTGCTCCAGGTCATTGTCGAGGATATCGGCCTTGAGGCCGTGGCGGCGCGCGTCCGGCGTCCCCTTAAAGGCCTGAAGGTCGTGCCCTATTACGGCTGTCTGATGAACCGTCCGGCCGCTTCCATGCGCTTTGACGACCCGGAAAACCCGACCGCCTTGGACCGTCTGCTCGAAGCGCTGGGCGCGGAAGTCCTGCCCTTTCCGCTTAAAGTGGAATGCTGCGGGGCCTCTTTCGCCATCCCGGAGCGGCGGACCGTGCCGAGACTGGCCGGGCGTCTGCTGGAAATGGCCGAGGCCCTTGGCGCGGACGCCGTGGCCGTGGCCTGCCCTTTGTGCCAGATGAATCTGGACCTGCGCCAGGGGCAGATCAATTTCAAAACCGGATCGCGGCACAGTCTGCCCGTGCCGTATTTCACCCAGCTTATGGCCTGGGCCTTCGAACTGCCGGACGCGGACGTCGCCTTTGACAAGCTGGCCGTGAAGGTGGCCCCGGCCTTTGAGTGCATGCGGCGTCGGGCGGAACAGATCGCTTCAGCCGAGCGCGAAAAGGCCGAAAAGGCGGCGGCCGGCACCAGGGCCGCTGAGAAAAAGGCGGCCAAAGACAAGGCTTCAGCCGGGGCCGGAGGTGAGGCATGAGAATAGGCGTCTTCATCTGCCATTGCGGCAGCAACATTGCCGGCACCGTTGATTGCGCCTCGGTGGCCGCGCAGGCGGCCGCGTTTCCGGACGTGGCGCACTCCACGGACATCATGTACGCCTGCGCCGAACCCGGCCAGGAGTCGATCATCGCCGCCATTGTCGAACACAGGCTGAACGGCGTGGTCGTGGCCTCCTGCACGCCGCGCATGCACGAACCCACCTTCCGGCGCACGGTGGAGCGGGCCGGGCTCAACCGCTACATGTTTGAAATGGCCAACATCCGCGAGCATGTCTCCTGGATCGGCAAGGATATGGCCGCCAACACCAACAAGGCTGCCGAACTGGTGCGCATGGCCGCCGCCAAGCTGCGCCTGAATAAGGAACTGGTCCCCAAGTCCTTCCCGGTGACCAAGCGTCTGCTGGTCGTGGGCGGCGGCGTGGCCGGCATTCAGGCGGCCCTGGACGCCGCCGACGCCGGGCTTGAGGTGGTGCTGGTGGAAAAAGAGGCGACCATCGGCGGCAAAATGGCCAAGCTCGACAAGACCTTTCCCACGGTGGACTGCTCCAGTTGCATCCTCGGGCCGCGCATGGTGGATGTGGCGCAGCACCCGAACATCACCCTGCACGCCATGGCCGAAATCGAGTCGGTTTCCGGCTATGTCGGCAACTTCGAGGTGGGCATCCGCAAGAAAAGCACCTGCGTGGACTGGGCAAAGTGTACGGGCTGCGGCCTGTGCACGGAGAAATGCCCGTCCAAAAAATCCTATGACTCTTTTAATGAAGGCGTGGGGCCGACAACGGCCATCACCATCGCCTTTCCCCAGGCCATCCCGAAAAAGGCCCGCATCGACAAGGCTTATTGCCGGCAGTTCACCAGGGGCAAGTGCGGCGTCTGCGAGAAAATCTGTCCCACCGGGGCCATCAACTACGCCATGGAAGACGAAATCGTCGCGGTCAAGGTGGGCGGCATTGTCGCGGCCACCGGCTATGACCTGGTTGACTGGACCGTGTACGAGGAGTACGGCGGCGGGCGCTATCCGGACGTTATCACCTCGCTTCAGTACGAGCGCCTGCTCTCGGCTTCGGGCCCCACGGGCGGGCACATCAAACGCCCGTCCGACGGCAGGGAGCCCAAAGACGTGGTCTTCGTGCAATGCGTCGGTTCGCGCGACCCTTCCGTGGGCAGGCCGTACTGTTCGGGCTTTTGCTGCATGTACACGGCCAAACAGGCGATACTCACCAAGGATCACATCCCCGATTCCCGGAGCTACGTCTTTTATATGGACATCCGTTCGCCGGGCAAGGGCTATGACGAGTTCACCCGGCGGGTGCAGGAAGAATACCAGGCTCAGTACATCCGGGGCCGCGTCTCCAAAATATACCCGAAACCGACGCCCGAAGGCGACAAGCTCGTGGTGCGCGGTGCCGACACCCTCATGGGCGCGCAGGTGGAGGTCGAAGCCGATCTGGTGGTGCTGGCCGTCGGCGGGGAAGCGGCCAAAGGCGCTCCCGGCCTGGCTGAAAAGCTGCGCATATCCTATGACGGCTACGGCTTTTTCATGGAAGGGCACCCCAAGCTCAAGCC
>JAIRTI010000249.1 GCA_031255035.1 Desulfovibrio sp. | reverse complement strand
CCCGCTGTTTTTCCGAGAGCCGGGTTTTCAGGGCCAGGTAGGCCATGCCGATGACCGCGTTCATGGGCGTGCGGATTTCGTGGCTCATGTTGGCCAGGAATTCGCTTTTGGCCTTGTTGGCGACATCCGCCGAGGTTTTGGCGTTGACCAGTTCCTGGTTCCGGGCTTCAAGAGAGGCGGCCATCTCGTCAAAACTGGTGGCGAGTTCTCCCATTTCTCCCCTGAGTTCCTTGAGCGAGGCCCGCGCGCCAAGGTTGCCGCCGGCAAGCGCCTGAACCGTTTGCACAAGGTCGTTCACAGGCCCGACAAGGACCCTGGCCCCCATGAAAGCGGCAATGCCCAGGGCGGCCGCGGTCGCAAGGGCCAGCAGGAACAGATCGCGCATGATCGCGGCGTTGGCCTCGGCATAGGCCGCCGATCGGGCCAGCGAGAGTTCGATGGTCATATACGGCGCTTTCATGCCGGTGGCAGTGATGCTCCGGTAGGAGAGGGCATAGTCCTTGCCGGCCCTGTCCATGAGAAGCAATTCTCCGGCTTCGGCCTCGGTCTGGCTGATTTCACTCCAGGCGTTCCGCTCGTAATCGTCCGCCGAAGAGTCGTTCTGCGGAGGATACATGAAGGCGAGTTGCCCCTTGCTGTCGCGCAGGTGCACCAGCACCGCGCCGCCAAGTCCGGCGCTGTCGGCTTCGGCCACGCCGCTGCCGGGCCTGAGTCCGGCCATGAGGGTGACGCCGCCCGATTCCGTCTCCGGCACGGGCAGGACATAGGGGAAAACCATCTGGCCGGTGACCGGGTCTTTGGACAGAGCGCCGACGGTGAATTCGCCGGCGGCGGCGGCCTGGCGGTACCAGTCGGCGTCCGAGGCGTCAGGGACCTGGCCCTCGGGCACGGGCCTGGCGGAGGCGATGACCACGCCCCGGCTGTCGATCATAACGATATTGTCATAAGCGGCGTTGGCGTCAAGCAGGCTGGCGAAAAGCCTGGCGTTCGCCGGACCGTTCGCGTCGCGAACCGTTTCAAGCCGAGACAGGGTCATCAGCAGGGCGCGGCAGCTTTCAGTCAGCATCTGGCGTTGGGCGGCGATATTGTTCAGCATGTCCACGGCCCTGACGCGCGTCTCTTCAATGGCCCGATCGCGGCTGTCCATGCCCGAGTATACGATGATGCTCAAGGCGGGCATGATGGTCAGCATCACTATCAAAGAGAGGATACGCCGTATGGAGCCTGTAAACGCCATTCCTTTTCCTTAAGAGCATTTCGCGGCGGGCAAAGCCCGCCTACAAAAATCTCACGGGTCTTGCCGCGCTTCGTTTCGCAACACCAGAACATTTCAGCGCAATGAGTAATTGCAATGTGAAAATGTTCTAAAAAGCGGTTCCGCTGTCGGGCACCGGCCGGGTGTCGGCAGGCCCGGCCTCAGTCCGGTTCATGAAAGCCATTACGCTATTCAAGCGTTCAAGAAAAGCCGCGGCAGCGGCGAATTCCCCTTTGGCGAGCATCTGGCGCAGCCGCTCGGCCTTGCCTTTGCTCATATAGGCCGCCGGGATGTTTTCCGCTTCAGCGAAAAGAGTGGCGGCAGCGAGTTCGCCGTTGCGGGCCTTGCGCCAGATCTCGGTCAAAAGAGCGGCGGCCGAGACATCAACGACCTTGACCGGCCTTTTCCAGCGGCGAAGCGTCGCGAAAAGGTCGTCCACATCAATGGGCTTGGACACGTGATCGTCGATGCCCGCTTCCTGCGAAGGCGCGGCCTCGCTTGAGCGCGAATGAGCCGTCATGGCGATGACCGGCACATCGCCGGCCCAGGGGGCGGGCATGGCCCGCAACTGGCGCGTGGCCTCAAAACCGTCCATCACGGGCATCTGCAAATCCATGAGCACGACGTCAAAAGGCGGGGACGCGGCGCTTTCGTCAAAAAGCTCCAGGGCTTTGCGGCCGTTTTCCGCGATAGTGACGACAATGCCCGCGTCGGTAAGGATTTCCTGAGCAATCTGCTGGTTGACGATATTGTCTTCCACCACCAGCACGCGCATGCCCTTCAGAGCCCCTTCGTGACCGGCATTATCGTAGGCGGCGTCCGCGCCGTCGGCCTCGTCGGGCGCGAGCGTTTCAAGGCGGGGCGGTCCGGCCCGGCCTTCATGGGGCTGCAGCAAGTTCATTATGGTGTCAAGGAGCACGGATTCATTGATGGGCTTATGCAAAAACGAGTCAACCCCGACGGATTCCGCCTGCAGGGTGATGCCGCGCCACCCGTAGGCCGAGAGCATGATCACCGAGGGCGTGTGCTTGAGCGAAAGCTCGTTGCGGATGCGCCGGGTCATCTCCACGCCGTCCATCACCGGCATGCGCCAGTCCAGCACCACCAGGTGATACGGCTCGCCCTCTCCGTCGGCCTGCCGGATGAGGACCAGACCCTCGACGGGTTTTTCCTCGGTACGCACCCGCATGCCGAAATTTTCCAGCAGTACCTTGAGCACGCTGAGCGACACCGGGTCGTCGTCAACCGCCAGCACGCGCATGCCGTCCAGGATCCGTCCGCTTTCCAGGCGCTGCCCGGCCCTGGCGCCGAAAGAACCCCGGATGGTGAAGGTGCTGCCCTTGCCGGGCGCGCTCTCCACTTCAAGGCTGCCGCCCATGGTGTGCATGAGTTTGTGGGCGAGCAGCAGCCCGAGGCCGCCGGTCATGCCGGGCGTTTTTTCGGGCACCGGCGTCGCGCCGCCGGCGAAAAGGCGCTGGACGCCGGCGAGCTGCCCGGCTTCAAGTCCGGGGCCGGTGTCGCTGATGGTCAGGCGCAGCATGACCCGCGTGCCGCTCATGCCCTCCAGCGAGCAGTTCACGGTGACCGAGCCGGCTTCGGTGTAGTTCACGGCGTTGTCCAGTATATGGCTGATCACCTGGCCGAAGCGCAAGGGGTCGCCCACGAGGTAGCGGGGCACATCCGAGGCGATGCCGAAGCTCAGGGTAAGGCCTTTGTTTCTGGCCGTGGGGCTGAAGTGCCGCTGGTTTTCAGCGAAAATATCGCGCAGGGCGAAGGTGATGCTTTCCATGCCCAGTTTTCCGGCGTCCAGTTTTGAAAGCTCAAGGATATCGTTGATAACCTTGAGCAGGTCGGACCCGGCTTCGTGGATTTTGCTCAAATAGCCGCGTTGCTGGGGATTGAGATCGCTCTTGAGCGCGAGATAGGCCATGCCGATGATGGCGTTCATGGGAGTACGGATTTCATGGCTCATGTTGGCCAGAAATTCGCCTTTGGCGCGGCCTGCGGCTTCAGCGTTCTCTTTGGCGTCGATAAGCTCGCTTTCCCGCTTTTCCATGGCCTCGGCCATGGCGTTTATGGATGCGCCGAGCACGGCCAGTTCCCGCACCGAACCCGCGACGTCAAGGCGGGTTTCTAAATTGCCCGAGGCGTAGGCTCTGGCCGCGTGGATCATTTTTTTGACCGGCGGCAGCGGGACCGCGAACACGATGCCCGCGGACAAAACAGCCATGCCGGCCAGAGCCGCGACCAGCAAGATTATGTTAAGGCGCTGCCGGGCCGCCGGCCGGCTGAGCGCGACCTTTTCGGGCATGACGAGCACCGCCTGCATATACGCGTCAGCGGCGTCCCGCTCAAGGTAGATGCGCTGATAGGCGACGATCTGGCGTTCCCCGGCGGCGTCGGTATGGAAAAGTCCTTCGCGGGCCGGCTGTTTGTTTACGGCTTCAGCGATGGCTTCGGGAACGTCGCGTATCTCCCGGCTCGCCTTCGGTAACGAGACCACGGTCAGGCCGCGCATATCCGCCAGGTACAGCGAAGCCCCGTCCGGCAGCGGCAGGCTGTTTAAAAGAAAGTCGTAATAGGACAGCCGCACCCTCGTGACCAGAACCAGAGGGCTGCCGTCCGGGCGGTTGATCCGGTAGCCGAAATGAAAAATGGGCGCATTTGAAAGCCGCGAAAAGGCGACTTCCCCGGCGACGAAGGCGCTCTTGTCAAGCGATTTGGCCAGATAGCTCCGGTCGATGACGCGCGCCAGTTCGTCCGGCACGTTTTTGGAGGCCAGCCCATAGCCGCTTTCGTCCACGACAAAGATATCGGCATAGGCGGGGTGGGAGTTGTCCAGCCTGGCGAGAAAGGCGCCCAGGTCGGCGCCCCTGGCTTTGACGACTTCCATTTCGCTAAGGGTGGTCAGAAGCGTGCGCGCGCCGGCGGCAAGTCCCATCTGGATGCGGACGATGGCGCGCACCGCGTTCAAAGCCTGGCTTTCCGCGTTGCTCATGGCGGCGTCATTGCGCTCCATGCCGGTGAAGATCACAATCCCGAAAGCCGGCAGGGCAGCGACGGCGATGACGAAAAAAACCGTCCGCAAAAAGGACCCTGACAGGATATCTTTCATGGTGCGCCGGCCGGCAGAGCCATGGCCGTTCTCCTCTTGGACATTCTGACCCTGAAGAGCCGTGACTGTTCAGGTGACTATGTTGCGCCCACAGGCAAGCCGCAACCGGCGGGCCAGCAATTCTAATTATGAGCTTTTTAAGGCATGCCTCCGGCGGGGGGGGGGGGGGGGGGGGGGGGGGGGGGGGGGGGGGGGGGGGGGGGGGGGGGGGGGGGGGGGGGGGGGGGGGGGGGGGGGGGGGGGGGGGGGGGGG
>JAIRTI010000248.1 GCA_031255035.1 Desulfovibrio sp. | reverse complement strand
CCAATCGCCGGGTCCAGGGCCGGCAAGGTCCTGGCGGGTGTGGGCAGAGCCCACATGCGATCAAATTGGCTTCGACAAAATTAGAATTGCTGTCCCGGCAAGCGCCGCATTGCCAGAACGCGGCAAAGCGTGTACTCAGCAAGAGCGGGCTTCGTTATCCGGCCATTCCGGCGGCGATGCGCGTCCCTCCATAAGCGTCAGACATGACACACCGTAAAGCCTGTAGCAGCCGGGGCAACCATGACACAGCACGCGGACTCGACGGAAAAAGACGTCAGACAATACCGGAAAATCATCCAGCTCACCTTCACTCCGGAAAATTCGAACAAGCCCGTCATGTGCCACGTAGTCCGGCGTTATGACGTGACCTACAATATCGTCGCGGCCCAGACCACGGCCGGCAAAGAAGGCTACCTCACCGTCGAACTGTGGGGGGAGGACGCCAAATGCCGCGCCGCCCTCGATTACCTGCGCGAGCAGGGCATTATCGTGGCAGCGGCCAAACAGCACGTTTCCCGCCTGGACGACACCTGCATGCACTGCGGCATGTGTCTGGCCCTGTGCCCGGTGGACGCCCTGACCATTGAAGGGGGCTCGCGCCTGGTGATCTTCAACGAAGAGGAATGCACCGCCTGCGGCATGTGTACGCGCATCTGCCCCGTGGGCGCCATGCAGGCGGACACCGTCATGGGGCGCACGGCCTCCGGGGTGGTCTGATGGCCGGGACCACTCCCGCGCCGGGCAAAAAGAACGCCAGGACCATGGTGGTCAAGCTCGGCACCAGCGTGCTCACCCAGGGAACCCGCGCCCTGGACCGGGCGCACATGGTGGAAATCGTGCGCCACTGCGCCAAGGCCAGAGACTGCGGCCACCGCATCGTCCTGGTTTCGTCCGGGGCCATCGCCGCCGGACGCGAGCATCTCGGCTTCCCCGAACTACCGCCCACCATCGCCTCGAAACAACTGCTGGCCGCCGTGGGGCAGAGCCGCATCATCCAGATGTGGGAGCAGCTTTTTTCCATCTACCGCCTGCACATCGGCCAGATGCTGCTGACCAGGGCCGATATGGAGGATCGCGAACGCTTTCTCAACGCCCGCGACACCATGAACGCCCTGCTTGAAAACGGCATCATCCCGGTCATCAATGAAAACGACGCCGTGGCCACCGCCGAGATCAAAGTTGGCGACAACGACAACCTGTCCGCCCTGGTGGCCATCCTGGCCGACGCCGATCTGCTGCTCCTTCTGACCGACCAGCAGGGACTGTTCACGGCCGACCCGCGCAACGACCCTTCGGCCTCCCTCATCGAATGCGTCGAGCATATTGACGACTCGGTGCGGGCGCTGGCCGGCGGCTCGATCTCGGGCCTCGGCACCGGCGGCATGGGCGCCAAGGTGCAGGCCGCGGAGGTAGCCACCCGCGCCGGCATCGGGGTTATCGTCGCCTCGGGCGGCGACCCGTCGTGCATCAGCAAAGTCTTGCAGGGCAAGCGCGCCGGCACCGCCTTCCTGCCCTGCAAAAGCCCTCTTGAGCGGCGCAAGCGCTGGATTTTCGGGGCGCCGGCGGCCGGGGAAATCGTGATTGACGGCGGGGCGGCCAAGGCCCTTGTCAAAGGCAAAAGCTCGCTCCTGCCCGCCGGCGTCACCGCTGTCCGGGGCGTTTTTTCACGCGGCGAGGTCATACGCATCCTCGGGGCCGACGGCAAAGACATGGGGCATGGCGTGTCCCGCTATGGCAGCGAGGCCCTGGCGCTGATCATGGGCAGACGTTCCGACGAAATCGCCGGGCTGCTCGGCTATGAATACGGCCCCGTGGCCGTTCACCGTAACGACCTTATCATGCTGGGAGACGACGATGGCGGACAATGACGACCGCAATCCTCTTGAGTCCTTGGGCAAAGCGGCCAAAGACGCCTCGCGGGCCATGGCCGGGTTGAGCGCCGCCGCCAAAAACGACCTGCTCCTTACCCTGGCCGATGCCCTGGAAAGCCGGGCCGACGGCATTCTCCAGGCCAACCGCCTGGACCTTGAGGCGGCGGCGGGCATGAGCGAAAGCCTCAGGGACAGGCTGGCCCTGAACGAGGAGCGTCTGGCCGCCATTGCCGAAGACGTGCGCGCCGTCCGCGCCCTGCCCGACCCGGTGGGCGAAGTCCTGGACGGCCGCCTGCTGGACAGCGGCCTGTCCCTTATGCGCCGCCGCGTGCCTCTTGGCGTTGTGGCCGCCATTTACGAAGCCAGACCCAACGTCACTGTGGACGTCACCGCCCTGTGCCTGAAAACCGGCAACGCCGTCATCCTTCGCGGCGGCAAGGAAACCGTCCATTCCAACGCGGCCCTGGTCAAGGTCATCCAGAGCGCCCTTGAGGACTCCGGCCTGCCCCCGGCGGCCGTGCAGGCCATCGTCTCCACCGACCGCGCCCTGGTCACGGCGCTCTTGCATCTTGACGCCTATGTGGACATGCTCATCCCCAGGGGCGGGGCCGGCCTGCACAGACGCTGCCGCGAGGAATCGCGCATCCCGGTCATAACCGGGGGCATCGGGGTCTGCCATATCGTGGTCGGCAAAAGCGCCAATCTCGATAAAGCCCTTGATGTTGTCGAGAACGCCAAAATACAGCGGCCCAGCGCCTGCAACGCCGTGGAGACCCTGCTCGTGCATGAAGACGTCGCCGCCGCTTTTCTGCCGCGTCTGGCCGAACGCCTGCAACGCTTCAACGCCGTGCTGCATGCCGACGAACGCGCCCTGCCCTTTTTCGGGACGACGCTGGCGGGAACCATAGTGCCCGTGAATCCCGGCGACTACGACAAGGAGTGGCTGACACGCGACTTAAACGTCCGGGTGGCGGGCTCCCTGTCCGAAGCCCTGGAGCACATCCGCCGGCACGGCACCGCCCATTCCGAAGCCATTCTCACCGAAGACATGGCCGAAGCGGATCGTTTCGTCCGGGAGGTGGACGCCGCAGCCGTGTTCGTCAACGCCAGCACCCGCTTTACCGACGGCGGGCAGTTCGGCCTGGGCGCCGAAGTCGCCATCAGCACCCAGAAGCTGCACGCCAGGGGGCCCATGGGCCTTGACGCCCTGACCACCTACAAATGGATCGGCACGGGCGACTACGTCATCCGGGCCTGAACCCGTATCGCCGCGCGAACAAAGATTCCGCATGAGGAAAAAGAACCCGTTATGACCGAAACCTGCCTCAGTCTTCCGACCATGGTCCGGGTGATGTTCCGCAAGGCAGACGGGCCCGGTTCCCCCAAAATATACACCGGGGCCATGCCTTCGATCACGGCCGGGCTGCGCGAGGAAATGCTGAATTCCGCAGCCAGGCCCGATCTGGTGCTGCGTTTTCTGGCCGAGATGGATCGAAAGCTCGACGCCATCCTGGCCTTTATGCGGCGCGAAACCCTGCAAGCGGATTTTCCCTGTGAAGGCTTTGCCGTGGAACTCAGCGGCACCGGTCTGATTCTGGAGTGCGAGAAAACGCTGAAGGAGGCCGACAACCTGGAAATCCTTCTCCTGCTTGAAGAATATCCCATGCGCGTCGTTTCGGCCATGTCCCGCGTGGAGAGCCTCGCGGACCGGCCCGCCCTGACCGGCCAGGGCAGAAAGGCCTATGCCGCGAGCTTCGGCGCCATTGAAGAGGATGACCGGGAGCACCTCATCCGCTTTCTCTTCAGCGAACAGCGCAAACGCATCCGCCGCGAACGCGGAGAGATATGAAGCCGCTTGCGGCCCTTGCCGGAGATCACGTCTTTCCGTTCAGCGCGATATCCCGGTTCTTTTTGTTGAACAATTGCTGCACCACGCGTGAGTCCGGCGGCACGTCGTCGGTGAGCCAGACGTTGCCGCCGATGATGCTTCCCCGGCCGATGGTAACGCGGCCGAGCACGGTCGCGCCGGCATAGACCGTGACGTTGTCTTCAAGGATGGGATGGCGGGGTTGGCCTTTGACCAGCACGCCGTCGTCCCCTTTGGCAAAGGACAGTGCCCCCAGCGTCACCCCCTGATACAGGCGGCAGCCCTCGCCGATGACGCTGGTTTCCCCGATGACCACGCCCGTTCCGTGGTCGATGAAAAAACGCTCGTTTATGCGCGCGCCGGGGTGGATGTCAATGCCGGTCGCCGAATGGGCCATCTCGCTGATGATGCGCGGGATGAGCGGCACATCAAGCGTATACAGGGCGTGGGCGATGCGGTGATTGGTCATGGCCGTGATCGAAGGATAACAGAAGATGGTTTCGCCCGGCGTTTTGGCCGCCGGATCCCCGGCGTAGGCCGCGTTGACGTCCCCGGCCAGCAGATCGCGGATGCGCGGCAGTTCGCCGATAAAGGCCATGGCTTTTTCCGCCGCCTCCTGGCCGCAGTTGGGGCAATGCTGATGCGTGTCGGCGCAGGTGAAGCAGACGCCCCGGCGGATCTGTTCGGAAAGCAGGCGGAAAATGGAATCAAGATTGGCCGACAAGTGATAGCGCAAAGAGTTTGCGGAAATGCGCGTGTTGCCGAAATAGCCGGGAAAAAGAGCGGATCGCAGCCGGCTCATGATTTCCCCCAGGGCCTCCAGCGACGGCATGGGCGAATCGCCGGGGGATTCGTAGGTCATGGTCTGGTACGGGGC
>JAIRTI010000222.1 GCA_031255035.1 Desulfovibrio sp. | reverse complement strand
TTGTCCGACGGCGAAAGGCCGCCTCTCGGCCTTTTCGTGGCCAGGGGCCTGACCCAGAAAACGGCCTCGGCCCTGATGCCGCACTGGCCTTCGCTGAGCGCCCTGATCGCCGATAACCTGCTGCTGTATAAACGCAGTTTGTGCGACCCGGTGACCGGGCTGTTCACGCGGCACTACCTGCTGCGCTGTCTGGAGCGTGAGATTGAAACCCTGCGCGACCCCATCCGTCCGGCGCCGCCCGTACCGGGCACGGCCACGGACCCGGCGGCCGGGAGCATCGCCAGGGAAGCGGTGCGCGGCATCGACGAAGCGCCCGCCCCGGCCGATGCTTCCGCCCACGGCCTTGCGAACCTTGACGGCGACGCGCGCCGATCCTCCGTCGCCATACTGGCCGTGCGTCTGGCGGCGTTGCGCGGAGTTGTCCGGGAGTACGGCTACCAGTTCGCGGACGAATTGATGAAGGTCCTGGCCGACGCCCTGACCGGCTGCTGCCCGGAACAGGCCCTGGCCGCGTGCACCGGCGATTCGGAATTCGCGGTCTATCTGCCCTCGGCCGGCCCCAAAGCCTGCCGGGAACTGGCGGCGGATATCGTGCGGTCCATGCGCGCGGCCCATGTGGTGCATCCGTTGCGGCGCGAGCAGGTGGGCATCGCGGCCTCCGTGGGTTATACCCTGTATCCCCAGGACGTCACGGGCGATCTGTTCGTCCGGCCTTCGGCGGAACAGGCGCGGCTGGTGCTGCGCAAAGCCCGCCTCGCCGCCGCTCTGGCGGACGAAAGTCCGCCGAACCTGCCTGGGCGGCCCGACTCGGACGCGGTCATGGGCTTTTCGCGGATACTGGCCGAAGGCGGCCGCGTGCTGGAGCGTCTGCCCCTGTCGCGGGTGGTGGTCAGCCTCGGCAGCAGCGTGCACGCCCGCGAAGGCCAGCGTTTTTCCGTCTGGGCCGCCGCCTTTCCGGGGCAGGACAGCCGCGCGGACAGGTCTCTTGCGCCCCTGTACAAGGGCGAAATCGTGCTCATGGAGGTGCATGAAGGCGTCTCTCAGGCCGAGGTCATCCACCTGGGCGAGCCCTCATGGGACATCGAGCCCGGCGACATGCTGATGCTGCTGCCGGAAGAACAGGGCAGCCGCGCCCTGGGATCGGATGCAATCAAGCTGGACGCGGCCACCGGATTGCTGCGGCACGGCGATTTTCTGGCGCGATGGGCCGAAGAGCGCGACAAGACCGACGGCTTTGCCCTGGCCCTGGTGCGCGTGGCCCAGTCGCGCGTGCCCGACATCGGGGAGAGCCGCATGGACGGAAACGCCGAAAACGCCGACCGGCCATGCCATCCGGGCCATTTCATGGCCCAGGCCGCGCGCATCTGCCGCGAGGAGTTGGGGGACGGCATACTGGGCGGTCGCTACGGCCTGAACAGCCTGATCTTTTTCCACGGCGGCGTCGTTGACGGCGCCGCGCTTGCCGGGCGCTACGCCTCGGCGGCCGGCACCCTCAAAGAACGCCTGGG
Source organism: Desulfovibrio sp. (assembly GCA_031255035.1). Taxonomy (GTDB): domain Bacteria; phylum Desulfobacterota; class Desulfovibrionia; order Desulfovibrionales; family Desulfovibrionaceae; genus Frigididesulfovibrio. The sequence goes on along the minus strand of JAIRTI010000222.1, from coordinate 1,202 downwards.
ACTGGACGCGGCCGTCGGCATCGCCGCGCACCCCTACCTCGATTTCCGCAAGGCCGACGCCCTGGAGAACAGCCGCAAGGCGCTGGAATACGCCATGCTCTTGCCCCGCCCCCATGTGGGCCTGCTGGACTCCCTGGCACTGAACATAAACGCGGACAAACACTTCAGCCAGGGTGACGTGTTCGCGGCCATCAAGGAATATCAACTGGCCCTGCTGGCCGACGAAAATAACGGCATGGCCTGGAATTCGCTCGGCATCTGCCTTGCGGGCCTGAACCGGCACGCGGAGGCCGAGCGCCACTTCGCCAGGGCCCTGGAATGCAATCCAAACGACGTCATGGCCCTGTACAACCTGGGCTACATGCACCAGTCGCAGAGACGGGCCGATGAGGCCAGGCTGCGGTACCGGGAGTGCCTGAGCATCGAGCCGGACCATTTGTACGCCATTCTGCGGCTGGGCCAGTTGGCCGAAAACGCGGGCAATACCTCGGAGGCCAGGGAGTTTTACGAGAAAGCGGCGGTGCTGCCAGGGGGCGAAAGCCTCACCTACCGCCATTTCGCCCGGCTCTGCATCAGCGAAGGCAAAGCCGACGAGGCCCGCGAGCACCTGCACGAGGCCTTGCTGTACGACCCACAGGACGCTCTGGCCATGGCCCTTCTGGCCCGGCTGTACCTCGACGCCGGCGAAGACCCGGACATGGCCGCCAGCCTGGCCCGGCAAAGCGTCTCCCTCCGCCCGGAAATAAAGAACGGCTGGCTGCAACTGGGCCGGGCGCTCCAGGCCCTGGGCCAGGCCAAGGAGGCAAAAGAGGCCCGCCTCAAGGCCGGAGAGTTATAGCCGCGACAACGACGCCAAAACGAAAAATCAGCGCTTCCCGACTGAGGGAGTCCGGGGCAGCGCCCCTTTGGCCGCCGGAGGCATGCCTTAAAAAGCTCATAATGAGAATTGCTGCTGGCGCGGGTTCCTCCTTGCCAAACGGCCCGGCCCGGACTATAGAATAATACCATGCCTTGCGACTATCACGATGCCGCTGGCCCGATGCCGCTGGCCCGACGCCTCTGGCCCGAAAAGCACAGGCGTCAGCCGGGCGGCGTCGAAACCCTTCAACCCGTATCGCGAGAACCTATGTCCGCCTATTCCGACCTGCTCGGCCGCCTTGCGGCCCAACCGCGTTCCTGGCTTGTGACCGGCGCCGCCGGCT
>JAIRTI010000220.1 GCA_031255035.1 Desulfovibrio sp. | reverse complement strand
ATGGCCCGCACCGGGCGCTTTTTCGGGCCGGTTTTGCTTTGTTTGACCGGGCAGGTCACCAGCCTGACGATGCGCTCCATGCCGTCCTGAAAGGATACGGAGATTTCCTTTTCGTGGCTGGCGCCGTCGTTGAGCGAGGCCTGGAACGGGCAATCCGGGCAGGTAAAGCCCGGCTCGGGGATGGCTCTGGCGTATTCGGCGCCGCATTGCAAAAGGTCGCAGATGCTGCGGTCCAGGTGAAAGCCTTCGCCGAACCACTGGCTCAGCCGGATGTTCCCGGCTTTTATGCGGCGCTTGGGGTCCAGCAGGGCGATGCCGATGGAAAGGTTGTCGGTAATGGCCCGGTAACTTTGCTCGCTGAGGTCGAGGGCCTGTTGCACCCGTAAACTGGCCGTGATGTTGAAGCCGACTTTCAGGATGCGCGGCGTGCCGTCGGCCTCGGCAAAGGGGTAGGAGTGCACCCGGAAGGCGTGTCCGCTCCGCGGCTGTACCCATTCCATAACGCCGTCGCCGTTACGGCTCGCGGGGTCCAGGGGCAGGCACACCCGGCAAGGGGCCGTCAGGCCGCGCATGGCTTCATAGCAGAGCTTGTCGCCGGGGCGGCCGAAAAACTGCTCAAAGGCCTTGTTGTGGAAGAGGATGCGGCGCTGTTCGTCGATGAGCACGACATAGCAGGGCAGCAGGTCCACAATGCGGGCCAGGCGCTCGCGTTCTTCTCGGGTGGAGCCGGAAAAGGCCTGGGCCAGAGCTTCGGCCTCCTGGGCTTCGGCGTTTTGCTCGGGGTCCTGGCGGTTTTCGTCGGGCGATATGCGGTCTTCCATGGGGTCTCAGCGTTTTTTGGTCTTTTTGGCGTGCGCTGAACGAAAGTTGACGCGCATGGGCGCGCGCCTGATGCCGAAGAGCTTGCGCAGCGCCCGTTCAAGATAGCGCGCGTACGAGGGCAGAATACGGTCCGCGTCGTTGACGAAAAAGACGAAGGTAGGCGGGCTGCTTTCGGCCTGGGTCAGGTAGAAAAACTTGGCCCGCGCCTGGCGCACGATCGGCGGCTGGTGTTTTTCCAGCACCCCGGCCATGGCCCGGTTGAGTTGCCCGGTGGGAACGCGCAGGCCGCATTCGCCGCGAATCTCACGGGCCAGCGGCACAATCTTGCGCAGGTTGTGCCCGTTTTTGGCCGAAACGAAGAGCAGGGGCACGTGAGGGCAGAATACCAAGGTCTCTTTGTAGCGCTTTTCCGCTTCCTTGCGCTGTTTCGGCTCGATGAGGTCGCTCTTGTTGATCAGCAGCATGAACGGCGTTTTCCGTTCGCTCAACAGTTCAATGAGGCGCTTATCCTGCTGGGTGAGGCCTTCCGAGGCGTCCGCCACCAGCAGGGTGACGTGGGCCTTGGTGCTGCTTTTGATGGACGAATTGACGCTGTAACGCTCCACGGTGTCCGTGATTTTCGCCCGCCGCCGGACTCCGGCCGTATCCACGAAGGTTACGGGCTCGCCGTCGATGTCCGCCTTCACGTCCACGCTGTCGCGGGTGGTGCCGGCCACCTCGCTGACGATCATGCGCGCGCCGCCCGTCAGGGCGTTGACCAGAGACGATTTGCCGGCGTTGGGGCGGCCGAGCATGGACAGACGCAAGGGCCCGGCCATGGGCTCGGGGTCGGTCCAGGCGTCGCTTGTCGCCGGCGCCTCCTCAATGCCGCCGTCAAGTTCGGGAATTTCATCCATGGCGTGGTTCAGGCCGTCCACGCCGATAAAAGCGTCCGGTTCATCGTCCGGCGTCCGCGGCCCTTCTTCCAGCAGAGCCGCTTTCAGACGTTTTTTCTGGCGTTTTGAGGCGCCGTCAAACAAGGGGCCGGTATCGTCGAGGGCCGCCTCCGGCTCACGCTGGGGGAAGAGAAACTCGCGGAAGCTTTCCTCAAGAGCGGTCATGTTGTAGCCGTGGGCGGCGGAGCAGGCCAGGAGAGGCAGGCCGAGGCTGTGGAATTCCGCCAGCAGGATGTCCTTTTTTTCCGGACCGTCCACTTTGTTCACAACCATGAGCAGCGGCCTGCCGGCTTTGCGAAGAAAGTCGGCCAGATGCTTGTCCAGGGGCGTCAGCCCGTCGCGGCCGTCCACCACCAGGCAGGCCAGGTCGGATTCTTCAAGGGCCTGGCGCGTCTGCTCCAGTATTTCCGCCTCAAAGCCCCGGATGCCCTCCGGCCCTTCCTGGACGCGGGCGTGGCTGTCCAGGGTCACGCCGCCGGTATCCACGAGGAAAAAATCCCGCTCGCCCCGGCGTCTGACTATGCCTTCCATGCGATCGCGGGTGATGCCCGGCCTGTCATGGGTGATGGCGCGGTTGCTGCGGATCAGGCGGTTGAACAACGTGGATTTGCCCACGTTGGGGCGGCCCAGCAAGACGGCTTTCGGGGTGCGGTTCGGGTTCATGGCGCGGTTGGGGTCTCCGGGAGCAGGCCTACGGGCCGGAAAAGCGCACCTGGCCCTTGCCCAGGATGTCGTGCAGATGCACCAGGCCCAGGACCTTGCGCGCGCCGTCCAGGACCGGCATGACCGTAATGCTTTTTTGTTCCATAAAGTCCATCACTTCGGCGATGCTCATGTCCGGGGTGGCGTGGCGCGGGTTTCCGGTCATCACCATAGCCGTGGCTTTGTCCAGGTCGGCCAGTCCCCGGCAGAGCAGGCGGCGCACATCGCCGTCGGTCAGGATGCCGGTCAGGGTGTTGGCGGCGTCGGTAAGCAGCACCGCCCCGAAACCGCCCTTGTCCAGAGCGCTCAGGGCGATTCCCAGGGGGGCGTTGTCCCTGGCCGTCGGAATGGGGGCGGTGTGCATCAGATCGGCAACGCGGAGGCTGAGCCGCTGCCCGAGCGCGCCGCCCGGATGGTAGCGTTTGAAGTCGCCGGGCGTAAAGCCTTTGGCTTCCATCAGACAGACGGCCAGGGCGTCGCCCAGGGCCAGGGTGGCCGTGGTGCTGCTGGTGGGCACCAGGTTCATGGCGCAGGCCTCCTTTGGCACGTGGATGTCCAGCACCAGGTCGGCCAGGGCGGCGATGGGAGCGCCTGTCCCGCCCGTCAGGGCGATGACCTTGGCCCCGAGTCTGCGCAGGGCCGGCAGAATGGCGTTCAATTCATCCGTTTTGCCCGAATAGGAGATGGCGATGATGACGTCGTTGTGCCGCACCGATCCCAGATCTCCGTGAGCGCCCTCGACCGGGTGCAGGAAAAAGGCGGGCGTGCCGGTTGAGGACAGGGTGGCGGCGATTTTCCGGCCCACCAGGCCCGACTTGCCGATGCCGGTGACGGCCACCCGGCCGCTACAGGCCGCAAGCAGGCCGACGGCCGCGTTGAATGACGGCCCGAGGCGTTCGGCCACGGCGGCCAGGGCCTCTGTTTCGATGGCAAAGACCTCTTTGCCCCGTTCAATCCAGGTGGTATCCATATATCTCTTGTCTGGTAAAGGTGTCTGGAGTCCGTCAGGCCGAGGGAATTTTTTCCTGCGCCTCGGTCAGGGTGAATTCTCCCCCGGCAATCCAGTCCTTGAGGGCGTTGGCGATTTCCAGCGACAGGCTGTAGCTGGTCAGCGGGATTGCCGGCACTTTTTTGTCCAGGATATCGATCTCGCCCGTCATCAGATCACTGTAGGGGACATGGCGGAGCACCCTGGGGTCGCAGTGCGGGTAATCGTGCCCGTAGTCCTTGACGGGCATGAGGATGTCTTCGTTGGCGACGCCCGTGAAAAAGGCCATGTCCTCGTCCAGTATGGGGATGGGGATGCCCACGCCCACGGCCAGGGTGCAGCCGTAGCCGAGAAAGGAAAGGCCCCTCAGGTAGCGGGCGTTCATGCCTTTCAGGTCGCCGCGCAGCATAAGAGTGCCGGCCGGCGAAAGCGGCAGGCCGCGTTCGCCGCGCTTGGGCCGGGCGTTATGCTGGGTGCCGGCGCCCAGCACCCAGCCGACGCCCCCGGCCAGAAAGATTTTTGTGCCAAGGCCTATGGTGCGCAGGTACGGGTCGTTGAACAACGGCGAAAGAAGCCCGGCCGTGGCGTAATTACAGTTGTTCAGGTTTGGTTTCAGCGGTCCCATGTAGGTGTAGACCGTTCTGTTGGTGACGTTCACGGCGACGTTGTAATTCTGGTAGCAGTTACGCGGGTTGAATATCTGGGCGAAAGGCAGTTGCGCCAGGGTAATCTCGCGTTCGATGCCGGCGTTGGGGTAACAGTCCGTGCCGTAGGACAAAGCCTTGAGGCGTACCGGCCTGCCCTTGACCAGGTCTTCAATGACGTGTCCGCCGCCGTACTTGAACTTGCCGGGATAAACCTTGTTCAGCGGGTCATCAGCGGCCGGTTCGGTGGCACCGAGATAGGAATCCACGGCCGCGAGCCCGGCATAGGCGGGCACGTTGTTCAGCGAGACCTGCGAGGCGCGCAGCGCCGGCGGGCTTTGCTGGCCGATGTTGAAGAGCAGACCCGAAGAGCACATGGGCGAAAAGGTGCCGGTGGTGACCACATCCACTTCCCGCGCGGCCTTTGCCTTGCCGAGGCGCTTTACGGTCTCGGTCATTTCGGCGGCGTTCAGCACCACCGCCTTGCCCTGTTTGATGCGGGCGTTGATTTCCGCGATGCTTTTGCTCTTCGCCATGCTTCAGCTTCCCTGGATGTTATACAGTTTCAATTTGCGGGAAAGATAGCTGCGCTCAAGGCCGATGGCTTCGGCAAGGCGCGAAATGTTGCCGTCGTATTCCTTGAGTTTGGCCGCGAGAAAGTGGGCTTCAAAGGCGTTGCGGGCGAGTTTGAAATCCTCGGGCAGGCTTGCGGCTGAAAGCCCCGAAGCTTCCTCGACGCCGGCGGGAGCAAGGTCGCGCGGCGGCTCGCGCAAAGCGCCGGATTTTCCCCGTTGCGCCTGGAACTCCAGGGGCAGGTCATCCACATCGATCTCCTTGCCCGGATAAAGAATAAGCATACGTTCAAGAAAATTGCGCAGTTCGCGCACGTTCCCCGGCCAGGCGTATCCAAGCAGGACTTTTTTCGCGTTTTTGCTGAAGCCTACCGGGGCCAGTCCCAGATCCTGGGCCAGAGTGGCCGAGAAAAAGTCCGCCAGCAGAAAAATATCGTCGCCGCGTTCGCGCAGAGCGGGCATGTGCAGGGGAAAAACCCGCAAGCGGTAGTACAGGTCTTCGCGAAAGCCCCCGGCCGCGATGGCCGCCTCAAGGTCCTTGTTTGTGGCGGCGATAACGCGCACGTCCACATGGAAAACCGTGTTGCCGCCGACCCTCTCAAAACTTTTTTCTTGCAGGATGCGCAATATCTTGGCCTGGGTCTTCAGGCTCATGTCCCCGATTTCGTCCAGAAACAGGGTGCCCTGATGGGCCATTTCAAACTTGCCGATCTTGGCGGCGTCGGCGCCGGTAAACGCGCCTTTCTCGTGGCCGAACAATTCGCTTTCGATCAGTTCCTCGGGGATGGCCGCGCAATTGACCGCCACCAGGGGGCTGTCGCCGCGACGGCTGGCGTAATGCACGGCCCGAGCGGCCAGTTCCTTGCCGGTGCCGTTTTCGCCGGTGATCAGCACCCAGGTATCAAGAGGCGCGACCCTGCCTATCTGCTCCCGAAGGTCGACCATTATCGGCGAGGCGCCCATGGGCGAGTTGACCATGCGTTCGTGCAGGCGGTCGCGCAGTTCCTCGTTTTCACGCTTCAAGGCGTGAAACTCAAGGGCCCGTTCCACGGCGATAATGACTTTTTCAAGCGACAGCGGCTTTTCAATAAAGTCATGAGCCCCTTTTTTGATGGCGCTGACCGCTGTTTCAATAGTGCCGTGCCCCGAGATCATGAGCACCGGCAGGCCAGGGTAGCGTTCATGGACCTTCTCAAGCATGGCAAGGCCGTCCATGCCCGGAAGCCAGATATCGAGAAAGAGCAGATCCGCGCGTTCCTTTTCAAGAAAGGCCAGTCCGGCCTCGGCGCTGTCCGCCTCGGACACCGTATAGCCCTCGTCTTCCAGGATGCCGCGCAGGGAAATGCGTATGCCTTCTTCATCGTCGACAATGAGAAGGCGGGGGGGATTGTTCATGAACGCTCCGGCAATAACATTACCCGGCACGTTACCGCGCCGGGCTTCATGCGGTCAAGAGCGGCCGCGGGCAAACAGCAATTCTAATTTTGTCGAAGCCAATTTGATCGCATGTGGGCTCTGCCCACACCCGCCAGGGCTTTGCTACACTGCGTTTCGCAACGCCAGAGCATTTTACCACAATGAGTAATTGCAATGTGAAAATGCTCTAAAAAGCCGCTCCGTCGGAGTTGGTGTAGGGGCTTTCGTCGCCCTGGGCGTCTCCTCTGGCGCGGGGGGCGGGTATCGGGTCGGCCGGGCCGAAGACGGTGTCGCGTGCTTTGTCGTCAAACTCCCGCAAGCGGGTGCGCGGTTCCGGGCCGGCGGTCCACTGTTGGATCCGGCGTCCCATGTCGGACGCGAGGG
>JAIRTI010000169.1 GCA_031255035.1 Desulfovibrio sp. | reverse complement strand
GTTGGAGGCGGTAAAGCCAGTGTAAAAGAGCCCCCGCCGTTTCGGCCTGACCTTGATGAGCTTTCCCAGCGCAAGGCTCAGACCGAAACAGAGCAGAATGGAGATTACGGGCACCACGGTCCCGTACACCAGGTGCAAAAGCTCATCCCTGGTGAACGAGGAGGTGATGTTATAGAGCATATAAGGCGGCAGCGCCACCAGGGTGGCGAGCTTCGGCAAAAGGACTTTGACGTCGGGCGAAAACCAGCCGGCCCGCGCCAGAAGATAGCCCGTGCCGCCGATGACCCATAAGGTCAGAACGCTCTGCACCGCGTGCCAGACAACGTCAATATCCATGTCCGCCAGCCTTTTCCCGGTAACCGGGTAAAAGGAAACTTACGCCCGGCGGCCGTGCTTGGCAACGGATATTTCTTCCGGCTTCGCGCCTTGCCCCTTGCCCAGACGCTGCGAAAGACGTAAGAATAAGCCGTAGAGAACACTATCAATCGGGAAAGGAATGACGCACCTCTCTTTCAAATGCGGCTGGGTTGCCCTCATGGGACCGCCGAACGCCGGTAAATCCACGCTTCTCAACGCCGGCATCGGGCAGAAGGTGGCAATCGTTTCGCCGCGCCCGCAAACCACGCGCAACCGGATCACGGGCATACTCTCCGAAAAGGACGCCCAGGTGATTTTCATGGACACGCCGGGCATTCACCAGCTCCGGGGCAAAATGAACCGCATGATGCTTCAGACGGCCTGGCAGGCCATGGAAGGGGCCGACGTGCTCGGCGTCATCCTGGATGCCGACCTGTACGCCAGAAAGCCGGAATACCTTGAAAAAGACATCGCCCCGCTGACCGCGCCCGTTGCCGCCGAGACGCGGCCCGTCTTCGTCATCGCCAACAAGGTTGATCTTCTGGGTGACAAGTCCCGGCTGTTGCCGCTGCTTGAAAGGCTGAGCGGCATCTGGCCCGGGGCCGGGATATTTCCGGTGTCCGCTCTTAAGGGCGAGGGCGTGTCCGGCTTCATGGCAGCCGTCAAAAAAGTTCTGCCCGAAGGCGAGGCCCAGTTCCCGGAGGGCATGCTCTCCACCCTGCCCATGCGCTTCATGGCGGCGGAGATCATCAGGGAAAAGCTGTTCATGACCCTGCGCCAGGAACTGCCCTATTCAACGGCGGTGGACATCGAGGCCTGGGAAGAAGACGCCGAACGCGGCCATGTGACCATCCACGCCGTGATTTACGTCGGCAAGAGCACGCACAAAGCCATGGTCATCGGCCACGCCGGGCGCAACATCAAACAGGTGGGGCAGGCGGCCCGTAAAGATATTATCGAACTGCTGGACCGCAAGGTTCATCTGGAACTGTGGGTCAAGGTCAAGGAGAACTGGATAGAGGACGCCTCGTTCCTGCACTCCCTGGGCCTTGGCGCGCAATAAGCTGTGGACAGGGGCATGAGCGCGCTGCAAGATCGTTTTGACGCCATAGGCCTGCGCATTACCGAAGCCCTGGCCCGCTCGGGCCGGGAGCGGGGCGCGGCGAGGCTGGTGGCCGTCTCCAAATGGCATCCGGCCGAGAGCCTGGCCGAACTGGCCCGGCACTGGGCGGCGACAACCGGTTTCGGGCCGGGGCCGCTTTTCGGCGAGAGCTACATGCAGGAGGCCAGGGACAAGATGCCGCGAGTTTCGGCGCTCCTGGCCGACAGCCCGATCATCCCCGGCTGGCATTTTGTCGGGCATGTGCAGAGCAAAAAGGCCAAGGATATTGTCGGGCGCTTCAGCCTTATCCACTCGGTGGATTCCCTGAAGCTGGCCGCCGCCCTTGACCGGGCCTGGCAAAGCCGGGTGGAGGACGGGCCGCGCGGGCCGGACGACGCCGGGGCGGCCCCCCAGGCGGTGCTGGTTCAGGTCAATGTCGGCCGGGAGGCGCAAAAATCCGGGGTTGATCCCGAGGAGGCCGAAGCCCTGATCGACGGCATAGCGGCCATGCCGGGGCTGCGTCTTCGCGGGCTTATGTGCCTGCCTCCCCTTCAGGAAATCGGCAGGGGCTCGCGCCCGTATTTCGTCATGCTCAGAGAGTTCAGGGACGGCCTGGAGAAACGCCTGGGCCTGCCTCTGCCCGAACTCTCCATGGGCATGTCGGACGATTTCGAGGCCGCCATTGAGGAAGGGGCGACCCTGGTGCGCATCGGCACCGATATCTTCGGTCCCAGAGAATAAGGGACCGCCGATGAACGAGCTTTTTTTCCTGACGCCGCCGGGAACAAAAATCCTCTTTCATCAGCGTTTCCATAAGAAGTTTTCAGATCAACCGGGCGGGGCGCTTATGCGCCGCCCATCATTCGCGGAGCGCATGGCATGGATTTAGCGACAATCATCGGCATGGTCATCTCCTTCGGGCTGATTATCGCCGCCCTCATGGCCGGCGGCGACATCCTGCTCTTCGTTGACGTCCCTTCGATGATGATCGTGTTCGGGGGCACCATCGGCGCCACCCTGACCCATTATCCGCTGGGCACGGTGCTGGCCATAGGCCATATCATCCGCAAGACCCTGGTCAG
>JAIRTI010000158.1 GCA_031255035.1 Desulfovibrio sp. | reverse complement strand
CGGGGCGCTGCCCCGGACCCCGCCGGGGGAAATGATTTCCCCCGGACCCCCTCAGTTTGGGTTCCGGCGACACGTATCAACAAGGCACAACGATCAGCCGCCCAATCGCCGGGTCCAGGTACGAAGCTGGGGCCGGCGGCCTGGCGCTGTGGGCGGAGCCCACATGCGATCAAACTGGCTTCGACAAAATTAGAATTGCCGGATGTGGTTCAGCGCTTTTGACAAGCCGGCCAGTATGGAATAGTTTTATCCGTTCTTTCCACAATTTCAACTACGCAAGGACGCCTTGAACAATGAGCAAGCTTCAGACCGTTAAGGGCTTTGCCGATCTTTTTGCGCCTCTGAGCGGCCTGTACACTCTGATGGAAGACACGGCCAGGCGCGTTTTCGGGGCATACGGCTACCGGGAGTTGCGCACGCCGATCATGGAGCGCACCGAGCTTTTCCAGCGCGGCATCGGCGCGGAAACCGACATCGTGCAAAAGGAAATGTACACCTTTCCCGATCGCAAGGGGCGCTCGCTCACCCTGCGTCCCGAAGCCACCGCCGGCGTCATGCGCGCCTATATTGAAAACAACCTCCACGCCCGCGAACAGGTGAGCAGGTTTTTTACCTGCGGCCCCATGTTCCGCTATGAGCGGCCGCAAAAAGGACGCATGCGCCAGTTTCACCAGTTGAATTGCGAGTGCCTGGGCGCCGAAGAGCCGCAGGTTGACGCCGAGGTCGTGCTCATGCTCCTTCTTTTTCTGGAGGAGATCGGCCTTGACGGGCTTTCGGCCGAGATCAACACCCTGGGCTGCCGGGAATGCCGCCCCACGTACCGCAAGGCCCTTACGGATTTTCTGCGCCGCATCGATCCGGCCACTCTTTGCGAGGACTGCCGCCGGCGCGTCGAAATCAACCCCATGCGCCTGCTGGACTGCAAAGTGCCCTCCTGTCGGGAGCAGACCGACGGCGCGCCGCAAATCCGCGACCATGTCTGCGCCGGCTGCTCGGCCCATTTTGATACGGTGCTCGCCATTCTCGACAAGGAGCGCGTCGACTATATCCTCAATCCCCGTCTGGTGCGCGGCCTTGATTATTACTCGCGCACCACCTTTGAAATCGTGTCCGCAAGCATCGGTGCCCAGGGCTCGGTGGCCGGCGGCGGCCGCTACGACGGCCTGGTGAAGGACTTGGGCGGGCCCGATGTGCCCGGCATCGGCTTTGCCTGCGGCATGGAACGTCTGGCCCTGATGCTCGGGGACAAAGAGTCTCTGCTGCCGCGCCCGGATTTTTACTTCGCCGTGCTTGACGAAGCCGCGTCGGATACGGCCCTGCACGCCGCGCAGACCTTGCGCAAGGCCAGGCTGGCCGGTGAAATGAGTTTCGGCGCGGGCAGTTTGAAAAGCCGTCTGCGCCAGGCCTCGCGCAGCAACGCCGAGTATTGCCTGATCCTGGGCGGCGCGGAGCTTGAAGCGCAAAAGGTTGTGGTCAAGCATATGGACAGCGGCGAGCAGGCGGAAATCCCGCTGACCACTCTGGCCGACTGGGCCGAAATCCGCTTCGAGGACAAAATGGAGAGAGGCCGCAAGGGCGGCTGCCGTTGAGGGCCGGGGTCCGCTCTGCCTTGTCCGAAGCGCCGGCCTTCTTTTTCCGGCTTCAACGGACTACCCTACGTTCAACATAACCATTCGGATACCCCATGACGACAGAAACGCAACAGCAAGACTTGCAGATGGAACACCAGCAATATATTGAAGCGCTGGAATCATTCACGCGCACCCATAGCTGCGGCGAACTGACGGCCGCCAACCTCGGGCAGGAGGTGCGCCTCGCCGGCTGGGTTCAGTTCCGCCGTGACCACGGAGGCCTGATATTCGTGGATTTGCGCGATCGCGCCGGCCTCACCCAGGTGGTCTTCATCCCCGAAGTCGCGCCCAAGGCCCATGAGGCGGCGCGTATTTTGCGCTCGGAATACGTCATGGCCCTGGACGGCTACGTGCGCGCCCGGCCGGAAGGCATGGCCAACCCCGGCATGCGCACGGGCGAAATTGAAGTGGTCGTCCGGTCCTGGAAGCTGCTCAACACCTCCAAAACCCCGCCCTTCATCATTGAAGACCGCGTCGACCCCGGCGAAAACCTCCGCCTGGAATACCGCTACCTCGACCTTCGCCGCCCGCGCATGACGGCGAACATCGTGCTGCGGCACAAGATCGGCAAGGCCGTGCGCGGCTATCTGGACGAGTTGGGCTTCATCGAGGTGGAAACGCCCTTCCTGACCCGATCAACGCCCGAGGGCGCGCGCGACTTTCTTGTGCCGAGCAGGGTGAACCAGGGGGATTTTTACGCCCTGCCGCAGAGCCCGCAGATATTCAAACAAATGCTGATGGTCAGCGGCATCGACCGCTATTTTCAGATAGCCCGCTGCTTTCGGGATGAGGACCTGCGGGCCGACCGCCAGCCCGAGTTCACGCAGATCGATATCGAAATGTCCTTTGTGGATGAAGAGGCGGTCATGCGCATGGCCGAGGGACTGATCGCCAGGGTGCTCAAGGAAGCCCTGGGCAAGGACATCCCCCTGCCCTTTGCCCGCCTGACCTATGCCGAAGCCATGGCCGACTATGGGGTGGATAAGCCGGATACCCGCTTTGACCTTCGCCTGAAAGATGTTACAAGCATAGTCAAGCAGTCGGAATTTCGCCTTTTCGCCTCGGCCTCTCTGGTCAAGGCCATGCGCGTTCCCGGCGGCGAAGCGTTCAGCCGTAAGGAAATTGACGATTTTACCGACTTTGTGAAAATTTACGGGGCCCAGGGGCTGGCCTGGATCAAGCTGCGCGCCCCTGAAGACGCCCCGGGCGCGACCGAATGGCAGTCGCCCATCGCCAAGTTTCTGTCCATGAAAGAGCGCGAGGCCCTGACCGCGACCCTCGGCCTTGAGCGGGGCGACATCGTGTTCTTCCAGGCCGGGGACCCGGCCATGGTCAACGCGGCCCTCGGCAACTTGCGCGTCAAACTGGCGGGACACCTGGGGCTTATTGACGAAGCCGCCCACAACTTTCTCTGGGTGACGGATTTTCCGCTGTTTGAATACGACGAGGAAGAAAAGCGTCTGGTGGCCTGCCATCACCCGTTCACCTCGCCCGGAGGCGGAGAAGCGCTCGGCGAGAAGCCGGAAAACGCCGTTGCCAGGGCCTATGACATGGTGCTCAACGGCACCGAACTTGGGGGCGGTTCCATCCGCAACCACACGGCCAAGGCCCAGAAAGCCATGTTCAAGGCCCTGGGCTTTACGGACGACGAGGCCGGGGAGCAGTTCGGATTTTTGACGCAGGCCCTGGAAATGGGAGCGCCGCCCCACGGCGGCATCGCTTTTGGCCTGGATCGCCTGGTCATGCTGCTTGCCGGGGCGGACTCCATCAGGGACGTCATCGCCTTTCCCAAGACGCAGAAAGCGACCTGTCTTTTGACCGGGGCTCCGGCCGGGGTATCGGGAAAACAGCTCAGAGAGCTGGGACTCAGACTTCGTGAGAAGGAAAAGGAATGAACGGACGTCAAACCCTCAAACGTCCAATTCCAGGAGATATTCCCATGAGCGAAGGGATTCCGGCTTTTGCCGAAGCTGACTTCAATGCTCGGCGCCTGGCAGGGCGTGTATTTCCGCGAATGGGACCGCGAAAACGCGCTTTGTGGGCGCGATTTCTGCCTGGCGAGCAACGGGCGTCGGTCCTTAAAGAATAAGGACAACAGGAAATCATCTTACTGCAAGGAGTTTTATGATGAAAGGCATCCTGACCCTGAAACATCTTGTCTGTGCGCTGGGCCTTTCCGCCATGCTGGCCGTGCCCGCTTTTGACGACGCCAGGGCCGCGGACAACTTCGTGACCATAGGCACCGGCGGCATCACCGGCGTGTATTACCCGGTTGGCGGCGCGATCTGCCGCCTGGTGAACAAAGGCCGCAAAGATCACGGCGTGCGCTGCACGGTTGAATCCACCGGCGCTTCGGTGTTCAACGTCAACGCCATCCGTTCCGGCGACCTTTCCATGGGCATCGTGCAGTCCGACACCCAATTCTACGCCATGGGCGGCACCGAGCAGTTTGAAAAGGCCGGGCCGGACAAAGACCTGCGCGCCATGTTCTCGTTGCAGTCCGAGGCCTTCACCCTGGTCGCCCGCACTGACGCCAACATCAATACCTTTGACGACCTGCCGGGCAAACGCATGAACCTCGGCGATCCGGGTTCGGGGAACCGCAACACCCTTGAACTGCTGATGAAAGAATACGGATGGACGCCGGCGACCTTCAAGCTGGCCACGGACCTCAAGCCCGCCGAAATGGCCGGCGCCCTGTGCGACAACAAAATTGACGCCTACGTCTATGTTGTCGGCCATCCCAACGGCTCCATCAAGGAAGCGGCCACCACCTGCTCTTCCCATGTCGTGCCCGTGACCGGCCCCAAGGTTGCCGCCTTCATGAAGAAATTCGCCTTCTATCCCGAAGCCACCATTCCCGGCGGCATGTACACCGGCACGGACAAGGACGTGAAAACCTTCGGGCCGCGCGCCACGCTGCTGTGCAGCGCCAAGCTTGACGACAACACCGTCTACCAGGTGACCAAGGCCGTGTTCGAGAACCTTGACGAGTTCAAGAAGCTCCACCCCGCTCTGGCCGACCTGACCCCGCAGAACATGCTTGAAGGCAACTCCGTGCCGTACCACCCCGGTGCCGTAAAGTACTTCAAGGAAAAGGGCCTGATGAAATAATCGCGCTTTTGGCCGGGACTGTTTTCCCCGGCAGGTCTGAAGGCGCGGCCTTGCGCCTTCAGACCCATGACGACAATTTTGAGCTTCAGCCTTCGCTTTGCGACTTTTGTTCTTTTTTCCGTGTTCGGGCGGTTCCCGGCGGCGTCCGCCGTCCTGCCGGCCTCGCCTTTCAGACGCAACGCTGAACGCAGACCGTTGGCGCATAGGGAGGAAGCATGTCTCAAGGTATGCAATATGCGGATCAAGGTATTCAATACGCAGATCCCGGTATCATCGCCCAGATGCTTGACAAGGAAACCGGGCGGCGCAAACCGACGGGCATTCCTCACGCGGTCCTGTTCATCGTGCCGGTGCTCTGGTCGCTGTTCCAGTTGTGGATAACCTCTCCCATCCCGTACTCGCTCGGCGTCGGGGTGTTCAATGACACCGCATCCCGGTCCATTCACCTGGCCTTCGCCATTTTCATCGCCTATCTCGGCTTTCCCATGTTTAAAAACAGCCCCAAAGACTACATCCCCATCCAGGATTGGCTGTTGGCGTTCATTGCCGCGTTCTGCGCCTGCTACCTGTTTATCTTCCAGGACGAACTGGCGCGCCGTCCGGGCATCCCCACCACCGAGGACATCGTTGTCGCCTGCGTGGGCATTGTGGTGCTGCTGGAGGCGACGCGGCGGGTCATGGGCCTGCCCATGGCCATTGTGGCGATTATCTTTTTGTCCTACGTCTTTCTCGGGCCCTATGCGCCGGACATGATTGCCCACCGGGGCGCCTCCATCTCCAGGGCGGCCTCGCAGTTCTGGCTCACCCAGGAAGGCGTGTTCGGCGTGCCGCTGGGGGTGTCAACCAGCTTCGTCTTTTTGTACGTGCTTTTCGGGGCCATGCTTGAAAACGCCGGGGCGGGCAACTACCTTACCGCCCTGTCCTTTTCCCTGCTCGGGCATCTGCGCGGCGGGCCGGCCAAGGCCGCTGTCGTGGCCTCGGGTCTGCACGGTCTCATTTCGGGCTCATCCATCGCCAATGTGCTCACCTGCGGGCCCGTGACCATCATGCTGATGAAAAAAGTCGGCTTTTCCGCTGAAAAGGCCGGGGCCGTCGAAGTGGCCGCCGGCTCCAACGGGCAGATCATGCCGCCCGTCATGGGCGCGGCCGCGTTCCTGATGGTCGAATACATCAATATGCCCTACTCGCAGTTGATCAAGCACGCCTTTGTGCCGGCCATCCTGGCCTATAGCTCGCTGCTGTATATCGTGCATATCGAGGCCTGCAAACTGGGCATGGAAGGCATCCCCAGGCTTCACAGGCCCTGGCGGAGCAAGATTCTGCGCTGGGGCGTCACCATTTCCTCGCTGGTTGTGATCATGGGCCTCATTTACTATGCCACGGCCTGGATCCCCTCGGTTTTCGGCGCTTACG
>JAIRTI010000100.1 GCA_031255035.1 Desulfovibrio sp. | reverse complement strand
CGCCGGTATGGCGTGCATTCGGCCATGCCCATGTTCCAGGCCAGAAAACTCTGCCCGCACGCGGTCTTTTTGCGCGGACGCATGCGCCGTTACGCGGAAAAGTCGGCGGAAATCATGCGCTTGCTCGACAGCTATTCGCCCCTGGTCGAACAGGCTTCCATTGACGAGGCCTACCTGGACGCCACCGGGCTTGAGCGCGTTTTCGGCTCGGCAACGGCCATGGCCCGCTGCCTGCAAGACGACATCCGCGTACACAGCGGCCTGAGCTGTTCCATCGGCCTTGCGCCGGTCAAGTTCCTGGCCAAGATCGCCTCGGATATGCGCAAGCCGGCGGGGTTGACCGTCCTGGAGCACAAGGACGTGGCGGATTTTCTGAAGACCTTGCCGGTCGGAAAAATTCCCGGCGTCGGGCCGCGCATGGTCAAAAACCTTGAGCTTCTGGGCGTCCGGAACGCTTCGGATGTGGAGCGCTATCCTTTGGCGTTCTGGAGGGAGCGACTGGGCAAATCCGGCGAGCACTTGCACCAGCGCGCCACGGGCGTGGACCCGCGCCCGGTGGTCCCGTATACGGAGCCGAAATCGGAAAGCGCGGAAAACACCTTCGCCAGAGATACCGGCGATCGGGCCGAATTGTCCGTCTGGCTTTTGCGGCAAGCGGAACGGGTGGGGGAAAGCCTTCGCAAAAGAGGACTCGCCGGCCGGACCATCACCTTGAAAATCAAATACGCGGACTTCACCCAGCACACCCGCAGCCGCACCTTGCGAACGCCGACCAACTCCACCAGGGTGATCTATGAAAACGCCCTGGCATTGCTGGACCAGAAAAAACTGGAGCGGCCCCTGCGACTCATCGGCGTGGGCGTTTCCCAGTTCGGCGAGCGCGAGCGGCAGCTCTCGCTTTTGCCCGATCCCGGCGACAGCGCCCGTGAACGGGAGGCGTCGCTGGACAAGGCTCTGGACAAACTGCGCCATAAGTTCGGCCGGCAGGCGGTCATGCGGGGCAAGCTGTTTGTTCCCCGGATGGGGGAAGAACGGGAATAGGGCTATCCGTCCGGATGATCCGGCGGGGCGATCTCGGAGAGCACCGCCTTGTCGGCGGGCAGAAAATCCAGGGCGAGCGCTTCTTCCGGGCTTACCCAGCGCAATTCCTGGCCGACCATGGGAACGGGTTCGCCATGAAAGGCCGTAACGTGCATGAAGTATATCTCAACCCGCAGTTCCTGGTATTCGTGGCGGATGTTCTTCCAGGGCGCGACGCTCTCGCACTCGATGCCCAGTTCTTCGCGCAGTTCGCGGAGCAAGGCCTGGGTAATGCTTTCCCCCGGCTCCTGCTTTCCCCCCGGGAATTCCCAATAGCCCGCCCGAGCCGTGCCTTCGGGACGCCGGGCGGCCAGAAAACGCCCGGCGCGCCAGATAATACCGGCGGCCACGCGTACGTTTTTGGCAGAGTGAGTGACCGGGTCGATTATGCCGTGCCTCCGGGTCTGGTCATATGCAGGGCCTCTTCCGGCGTCAGGCCGGCCAGGCGCACCACGGCCAGGGTATAGCCCTCGTCGGCCAGCGGCGAGCAGGTAGGGCAGCCCTCGGCAAGGATCATGCACCGCTCGTCCAGCCTGCTGACGTCAACGCCGGCGGCCATAAGCAATTCTGTGGTTTTTCCGGGTTCCCACAACACCGGGCGGCCGCAGACATGGCACTCCACATAGAGCATCTCCGGGTCGTAGGAGGGCGCCCTGGATGGCACCGCTTCCCCCAAAAGCTCCAGCAGGCGGTCTCGGGCAAAGTCTGGCAGGGAGGTAAAACTCATTCGCTTTTCATGCATGGTCATGGGTACCCCCTTGGAGAGCCTTCTCACGTTGAAAGCGCCCTTACCCGAGATAACGCGGCCCTCTCAACAGAGAAATATTTTTCTCTTATACTGAATATATATCCTCAAGGCGAGAATGCAAGTATAATTCCTTAAGATAATTCTCAGACAGTGCCGCCGCGAGATGTCTTTACAGCAATTAACGCCTGAAACAGTTCGCTTACGGCGGGCAAAGCCCGCCTGTTCCGGTTTCGCGGCAAGGATTTGCGGACAAATCCCTGCAGAGCGTTTCATATGTAAAATGCTCCGGCCCTCTGCCCGCGTTGCGTCAGAACCGTCTGAAAGTCGAGGGCGTCAGAGGAAAAACCAGGTTATCGCGCCCAGCATCAGCAGAGCGGGAGGCAGGGGCGCCAGGACGGCCAACAGCGGCGACAGGCCCAGAGCGCCGCGGCACCCCATGATCAGCAAAGCCAGAAACCAGGCCGAACCGAGCGGCGGGCCGATAAAAGGCGCCACGCTCAGGACGAAAGGCGCAAAGGCATAGCCCACGACTCTGAACACCAGGACGAAGTCCGCTCTGGAAGGCGAGGCAAGGCCGATAATCAGGCGAACCCAGCCGGTGACAAAAAGCTGCATAAGGCCGAGGGACATGGGGGCGAGCAACAGCAGAACGGGCAGGCCGACGCGCTCCGCCGAAAAGGGCGACATGTCGGGCAGCAAGGCTTCAAAGGCCCTGGACCAGAGCAGGGACGAGACGATGCTGATATAGCCGAGCAGCAGGAAAAAAAGATAGGCCGGGGCCAGAGAGCCGCCCGGACGCATGGCGGCGAAAAAGCCCGGTCCGCCGAACATGGCGCCGCGCACCGTGTCGCTGAAAGCGCGAATCCAGCCGATTCGCGCGGGCTGTTCCCAGGGGACGGCCTCGTCGCTTGT
>JAIRTI010000056.1 GCA_031255035.1 Desulfovibrio sp. | reverse complement strand
GGTGATGGCCGTAGCCAGCACCGAGACGAAAACAACCGCCGCGCCCATGCCGATGGAGACGCTTTTTTCCTTGGAGCAGCCGATATACGGACACTGCCCGAGGAACTGGGCCAGCACGATGTTGTTGACAAAGACCGCCCCGATGAACATCAAGAAATATTCCATGACAGCCTCGCTTTACTTGTTGGCATCGCAACAGTCCGCCCCGCAGGGAGCGTTGACCGGCAATTCTCTGCCGCCGCGACGCGACATGACGATGGTGAGGCAGTTCATCAGCGCCAGCAGCCCCCCGAGACAGATGAAGGCGCCGGGCGCTTCCACCATCAGGGCGAAGGGCACGAAACCTTCAGGCATGACGTAGTGCCCGAAAAGAGAGCCCGCGCCGAACAGCTCGCGCAGTCCGCCGAGAAAGGTCAGCGCCAGGGTGTAGCCGATGCCGATGCCCAAACCGTCGGCCGCGGCCAGATGGATGGGATTTTTCGCGGCAAAGGCCTCGGCCCGGCCCAGGATGATGCAGTTCACCACGATCAGCGGCACGAAGATGCCCAGTTGCTGATACAGGGGATACGTGAAGGCCTGCATCAGCAGTTCGACGGCCACAACCATGGTGGCGGCCATGGCGATGAAGCACACGATACGCACTTTTTTGGGTATGATTTTGCGCACGGCGGAGATAAGCACGTTGCTCAACACCAGCACAAAGATAACCGCCATCCCCATACCGAAGCCGTTTTCAGCGGACTTGGTGACGGCCAGCGTCGGACAGAGCCCGAGCACCAGCCGGAAGGGCGGAATTTCAGCCCACAGGCCTTTGGAAAATTCTTTCCACATGGATGCCATGCTGTCTCTCCTCCCTATTGCCAGGTCTTCTGGATTTCAGCTTTCAGGGCCTGGTAGTCCCTGGCGGCGGCCTGCACGGCCGCCACGGCGCCGGTAGAGGAAACCGTGGCGCCCGAGACGGCGTCAATATTCCCGCCCTTGGACTTCAAGTCTACGGACAGGCCGGACCCTACGAACTGCTTTGAAAACTTCGGTTCGGCGACCTTGGTGCCGAGGCCGGGCGTTTCCGACATGGTGGTCACGCCAATGCCCAGCAAGGTGTCGTTGCTCAGGTTGAAGCCGACCATGACCCCGATGTCGCCGCCAAAGCCGCCGGCCTTGTTCTCAAGGGCCACGCCGAGAAGCTTGTCGCCATCTTTATAAGGAAAGACCATGACCTTGCGCCCTTCCAGTTCAAAGGCCTTGCGCTCCTCCACAGGCTTGTTGGAGGCCGCCGGATAGACCCGCTCAATGGCCGGTCCCTGAACGTAGGTAAGCACCTGGGCCTCAATGGTGGGCTGGGTGGTCTGCTTCAGATAGGCCAGAGAAAAACCCGAAGCCGCGCATATGGCCGAAAGAACGACTATCATGCTGACAATCTCGCGCATGGCGGTTACCTCCTCCCTTTGCCGTAAGGCGCGGAACGTATGAGATCAAACATCGGCGTGACAAGCGCGGTGACAAGCACGGCAAAAGGCGCGCCGTCGGGGTAGTAGCCGAAGATGCGGATCAGCACCACCATCAGGCCGCACAGCAGGCCGTAGAGCACCATGCCCCCGAAGGCGACCGGGGATGACGCGTGATCCGTGGCCAGAAAGAAGGCCGCGAAAAGAGTGCTGCCGGTCAGCAGATACAGATGCGGCGGCGGGGCGCTGGCCGGGTTCACGCCCATGGCCTCGCCCAATTGCCAGAAAATGGCGCCGAAGAAGAGGACGCCGACGAGAAAGGCCGTGGGGATTTCCCAGCGCACGGTCTTGCGCGCCACCATGTACAGGCCGCCCAGGAGCACGGCGCCGATCTGGGCGCTGCCGAGGCCGCCAAGCTGCCGGCCGAGCAGGAGCGATTGCGCGCTCAGGGGCATGGCCTCCCAGCCGAAAAACTTCATCCTCACCAGGGGATCGATGAAAGCGCTGGTCAGGTTCATGGCCATCGGGTCCATGTAGGTGGGCCAGGCCACCGTCATGGACGCCCATCCCACAAGCGCCGGGCACAGCGGATTGCAGCCCAGGCCGCCGAAAACCTGTTTACCGAGAACGATGGTCAGCACGCTTCCCACAACCACCAGCCACCAGGGGGCGCCGGCGGGCAGCAAAAAAGCGAACAGCAAACCGGTGATCAAGGCGGTGCAGTCATAGACGCGCACCGTCTGCCCCAGCGCCTTTTGCCAGAGGGCCTCGGTGAGGGCGCACACGCCGGCCGCCAGGCACATGACCCGCAGCGCCGGAATGCCGAAATAATACACGGCCATGGCCGCTGCCGGCAGTAAAGCGATGAAGGTGTCGCGCATCATGCCGCTGATGGTGTAACCCCGGTGCAGGTAGGGCGGGGTTTCAACGACAAAACGGGGCCGGATTTCCGTCAGGTTTTTTTCTTGCTGTGTCATGCGCGTTTCCTCTACTGCCTGAGCACATGCTGGAAGGTGTGCAGGCCAAGACAGTGTTTGGCCATGCGGAAATGCTGCTGCATGGGGCGGCAGGACGGGCAGATATGGCCGCACATGCCGCATTCAATGCAGGTCTCGATGTATTCCTTGCGGCAGAAGTCATACAGGCCGAACTCGGCATAGCGGCTCAGCATGTTCGGCCTGAGCCGCATGGGACAGACGGACACGCAGGCCCCGCAGTTGATGCAGGGGTTGTCCGAAAGATCGGGCTTCGAGCCTTTGCGGATAAGGCCCAGGGCATCATCAATCTTGCGCAGCCCTCTGCGCAGGCCCGATATGGCGACGCCGCGCATGGCCCCCCCCAGGATGACGGAGTCGCCCTCGACAGGCTTGAGCGCCGCCTTCTCCAGCAAGGTTGAAACGGGCGTGCCCAGCGGAGCGAATACGTTGTTCCCGAAGGCCGTAGCCACGGTATGCGTCAAAGGCAGCCCCGACCGGGCGACGAGCCCCAGTTGAAAAACCGCCAGAAGGCGCACCAGAGTGACGCGGCTTGTGTCTTCCCGGCCGGTGATGGCCTTGATGAGCGGCCGGGCCAGGCTGATGGGGTATTCGGGGCGCACCGTGTGGGAACTCGCGCCCTCAAGTCTGGCGTTGGAGCCGGAAGGCAGCGCCAGGACGAACTTCGGGGCGTCGTTGAGGCGGCGGAGCATGGCGAAACCCGCCTCCACCACCGGCATGTACGATCTGAGCAGTTCCTCGGCGTACACCATGCCCGGTTCCGGATTGATGGCGTTGATGATGAAAAGATCGCACGGCCGCGTGAAAGGCCGTATGTCCACGCCCAGTTCCTTGAGCAACCGCCCGAGGGCCACCGCGTCAAATCCGTCCAACGAACGCGGCTCGACCTTGGCGCTGATATCGTCCTCGACCGGGGCCTTGGCCGGCGGCGCGCCTTCGGCGCCCTCGGCGACCGCCTGAGCCGGGGGCGGGGGCGCTTCATATTCTATCTCGATAAAAGTGCCGGTGATGTCCTTGATCACCCCGTCAAAAGGGGAGTGGAAATCGCCGACATTCGGGCTGGAGTGCCGGGCCAGAAGAGCCCCGGCAGCCACCTTGGCGCGTTTTTTCACGGTCTTGAGCAGCGCGTGATCGCCTATCGGCAAACGCACAAGGGTGATGTCGTCAAGAACGATGATGGGACACCGCTCGGCCGGTGAAAGGAGAAATCGTCTGTCCATTCGCACTCTTCCTTGGCAGGTTATGATTCAAATCATCCCGCGTCATTTTCTCCGGTCAAAGGGCCGCCCCGTC
>JAIRTI010000054.1 GCA_031255035.1 Desulfovibrio sp. | reverse complement strand
ACGACATGGCCTCCAGACGTTATTTTTCCAGCACCTCTCCCGAGGGGGTGACCCTGGGACGGCGCGTCAGCAATACCGGCTACAACTGGGCCTTCATCGGCGAAAACATCGCCTCCATGAAGGCTTCCGCCCAGGCCGTGCTGCAAAGCTGGCTGTCCTCGCCCAACCAATGCCGGAACATCATGAGTCCCGATTTTACCGAGGCGGCCCTCGGCACAGACCCGTCAGGCCGGTACTGGGTGTTCACGCTGGCTGCGCCCATGGCTGAGGACGCTCTCCGCTTCGAATGAAACTCAGCCCTGGCGGCGGCGATCAGCCCTTCCGCCCGGCCCTGTGTCATGCCTTGGAAAATGTCGCGCGGGTGTGGGCGGAGCCCACATGCGATCAAATTGGCTTCATCAAAATAAGAATTTCCGGCCCGGCAGCGCCAGCCTTGACAGACGGCGGCCTTCCCCATATCACGGCGGAAGACAACGCTTTCAGGAGCACGCGCCCGGCCTTGGCGCTTGATGAAGATGCCCGGCCGGTAGTTGTCAGAGTAAGGAGTTCCCATGCATCAACGCCAGCGGGTTCTGGTGACCGGCGGTTCCGGCTTTCTGGGCGTGCACCTGTGCGCCCGCCTGCTTGAGGCGGGGCATGAGGTCATCTGCGCGGACAATTTTTTTTCCAGTTCGCGGAGCAATGTTGACTCTTTGCTGGACAACAGACGTTTCGAGCTGATGCGCCATGACGTGACCTTCCCGCTGTATGTGGAGGTGGATCGCATCTATAATCTGGCCTGCCCGGCCTCGCCCATCCATTATCAGCACGATCAGGTGCAGACCATCAAGACCTGCGTGCACGGGGCCATTAACATGCTTGGCCTGGCTAAACGCGTCGGCGCGCGGATTTTCCAGGCGTCAACCTCGGAAGTCTACGGCGACCCGGACCGGCATCCCCAGGAAGAAAGTTACTGGGGCAACGTCAACCCCATTGGCGAACGCTCCTGTTACGATGAAGGCAAGCGCTGCGCCGAGGCGCTGTTTTTTTCCTACTGGCGGCAAAACGGGCTTGAGATCAAGGTCGGACGCATCTTCAATACTTACGGGCCGTTCATGCACCCCAACGACGGCCGGGTAGTGTCGAACTTCATCGTCCAGGCTCTGAAGGGCGAGCCTCTTACCATCTACGGCGACGGGACGCAGACCCGTTCCTTCTGCTACGTGAGCGACCTGGTCGAACTGATGACGCGCTTCATGGAGTCGCCGGCGGACTTCACCGGCCCCATGAACATGGGCAATCCCGGCGAGTTCACCATCCGCGGACTGGCCGACCTGGTGGTGGACATGACAGGGAGCAAGTCCGGCATCGATCATAAAGCCCTGCCCCAGGACGACCCGAAACAGCGAAGGCCGGACATCTCCCTGGCCCGTGAGCGCCTGGGCTGGGTGCCGACGATTTCCCTGCGCGAGGGCCTTGGCAAAACCATCGGGTATTTTGAAGATCTGCTCGGCAAAGGTTGAGTTCCGGGGCGGCCGCCATGCAAAGTCCTTCGATCACCGTACTCATGACCGTGTACAACGGCATGCCCTATCTTATGGAATCGTTGCGTTCCCTGTTCGGGCAGGAGGACGCGGACTTCACTCTGCTTGTGCTGAACAACGGCTCCAGCGACGGCACACGCGCCTGGCTTGACGAATGCGCCGAAAAGCGCGGCGACGGGCTGCCCCGCTTTGTCATCCGCCACCTGCCAGAAAATATCGGCCGCAGCCATGTGCTCAACACCGGCCTGGCCCTGGTGGATTCGGAGATCACCGTCATCCTGGACGCCGACGATCTGGCCGCCCCCGGCCGCATCGCCCGGCAGCGCGCTTTTTTCGCCAAACACCCGGAGATTGACCTTCTCGGCTCGGATATTATCTACATAGACGGGGCCGGAAGCCGTATCGGCGAAGAGCGTTTCCCAAGTTCGCACGCGGAATTGAGGGACAACCTGCCCCTTTTCAACCAGTTCGCCCATTCGGCGTGCGCCTTCAGAACGGCAGCGGCCAGAAACGCCGGCGGCTATGACCCGCGCTTTCCCTATGCCCAGGATCTGGCCCTGTGGGTGAGCATGATGCGGTCCGGGTCCTTGAGCGCCAGCCTCGGCGAGACTCTGGCCAGTATCCGGGTACACCCCGGACAGGCTACCCGTGATCTGTCGCTGCTGCTTGTGCGGGCTAAAGACAATCACCGTCTGGCCGAGGGCATGCTTTCCATACCCGGCATGGCCGGGGCCTCGCGCCAGGCGGCCATGGTGCGCAGCGGCCTCGCCCTGTGGCGGCTCAAAAAACGCGGGGCCGGGGTCTACCGGATCTGGCAGGCCGTGGCGCGGGCGCCGCTTGGCTTTGCGCTCAACCCGCTGCTGTGGCGCAGGCTTCGCCTGAGCCTCGGCAAAGCCGTGAAGCGTCTTATAGCAATTCAGCAATTCTAAGGAAGCACTGAATAAAGCGCTTCTCTCTCGGCCATCTTATACGAAGTGGTCAAAATTTGAAAAAATGGCCGCATTTTAGGTGAAATATCCTCATTTTCGGCTCTTTTTGCGCCTAT
>JAIRTI010000013.1 GCA_031255035.1 Desulfovibrio sp. | reverse complement strand
TCAAACCATAAAGGAAATTTCGATGAAAAAACGCTATCGGCTGCTGTCGGCCGCTATTTTTTTCCTGATTCTGGGCATTGCGCAGCGTAAGCTGCTGCCCAATCCCTATGTCTGGAATTTTACCTTTTTATCCTGGGCGGTGACCTGCGCTTTTCTTGTCATTATCGTTCGTAAGGCCGTTGCCCAGTATTTTTTGATTGGGGCGGCCTCGCTTTTTTTTGCCCTGTTTGCCGCGGAAACGCTGTTCGGCCTTGGCTTTGAGCAAACAGGCCAAGAGGCCAAGCCGCGAAATGTGCCCATTGAGGATATTCGCGCTGACAAGCAAGACCCGGAGTTGTTGCCGTTCAACGCCAACTTGATAAAGCGCGATCCCGAACTCGGCTACCGCCCGAAACCGGAAAAGGCGCGGGTGGCTTCTCGCCACAGCTTGGACGGGAAAATAATTTCTGATGTGTTGTATACCTTTGATGAGCAAGGCAGGCGCATTACTCCCAGCCGGTCAGCCGCAAAAAACGCGGTAGCGGTTTTTGGCTGTTCGGTGGCCTTTGGCTTGGGGCTGAATGATTCCGAATCCATTCCCTATGTGCTTGGGCAAGTATTGGGTACGAACTGGCAGGTGTATAATCTGGCCTATTCGGGCTATGGCGCGCACCAGATGCTGGCTCAAATACAAGGGGGCGTTCTGGATGCCATAGTGCCGGAATACGAGAGGGTCGAGGTTATTTTTCTGACCATTCCCAGCCACGAAACACGCAGCGCCGGCGAGGCGGGCTGGGATCAATACGGTCCCTGGTATGTGCTTGAAAACGGCAGGGCAGCGCGCAAGGGAAATTTTACGGACAGACCCCGGAGGGCCTTTCCCGTGTTGGAAAAAATCATGCGCGACAGCCTGGTTTTTCAGCGGCTTTTCAGGCCGCCGGCCATGGATCAGGACGAGGCGATTACTCTGCACGCCGCCATTATTGCCGAGGCCGACATCGAACTGAACAAGCGCTATGGCATTCGCATCAAAACCGCGCTTTGGCCCGGCGCGCCTTTTGGGGCGGAACTGGCAAGGCGCAATGTGCCGCTGGTTGATTTGTATTCAGCTTTTCCCGAAGATATGCTCCTGCCGCCGGATCAGGCCTCTGGTCATAACCTTGGTCTGACAGGGGAAAATTTGTTGTTCATGGACAATCATCCGAACGCGAAGGCCGCGAAATATGCGGCTCAAGGCCTTGCCGATTCACTTGTAAAATGAGCAAAAGATGGCCGCGGCCGGGACGTTTTATTTGAGGAAGGCCAGCACGGCGATAAGCAAGGCGGCCTGGGCAATGAACCCGCCCACCATCCAGCGCGGAATGTCATGCTTCATGGAGTGCATTTCCACGCGAACAGCGGAAATTTCCACACGGACAGCGGAAATTTCCCTTTGCAGGTCCGTTTTCGTCACGAGCAAATCCGACCTGGTGGCAAGTTCCGCCCGCCACTTGTCGTCGGCTTTTTCAAAAACGTGAACGATCACGGCGGCGGCTTCCTCTCCCAAGGCTTTTTCCAGCTTTTTAGAGTCGTCAAACAGCAGCATGGCCTTATAGTGTCTACTCCACGGTGACGCTTTTCGCCAGGTTTCGCGGCTGGTCCACGTCTTTGCCGAGCAGAGTGGCGGCCTCGTAGCTGAACAACTGGATGGCGGGCAGCATAAGGAATCCGCTTAACGGGCCCCAGGCGTCGGGCAGTATCCAGCTTTCGCCGCCGCGCAACTCCATGCCGGGTTTGGGCGGATTGGTCAGGGCGATGACCGGCCCGCTTCGGGCCGCCACTTCTTCAAGGTTGGACTTGCTTTTGGCGAAGAGGTCGTCATGCGGGGCGATGAAAAAAGACGGAAATTCCGGGTCAACGAGGGCGATGGGGCCGTGTTTCATTTCGCCGGCGGCGTAGCCTTCGGCATGGATGTAGGACAACTCCTTGACCTTCAGGGCGCCTTCAAGGGCCAGCGGATAGCTTTGTCCGCGCCCCAGAAAGAACATGCCCCGGCACGAGGAGAAACGCGCGGCCATGCGCCTGGCTTCATCGTTGAGCGAGGGCATCAGGCTTTCCAGTTGCGTTGGCAAGGCGGCCAGGCCGCGCAGGGCCTGGCGCAGCGTTTCGCGGTCCAGCGTCTTTTTTTTGCGTCCCCAGTACAGGGCCATGAGCAGGAGCACCACCATCTGGCTGCTCAGGGCCTTGGTGGAGGCCACGCTGACCTCGGGCCCGGCCTGGGTGAAGACGACCATGTCGGCTTCGCGGGCGATGGACGAGCCGATCACGTTGCACAGGCCAAGCACCGGGCAGCCTTGCTGCCTGGCGATGCGCAGGGCCGCCAGGGTGTCGGCCGTTTCGCCGGACTGGCTGATCACCAGCGCCAGTTCGCCGGGGGAGAGCAGGGCGTTTCGATAGCGGAACTCCGAGGCGATTTCGACAGTCGTCGGTATGCCCGCCCACTGTTCCATGAGAGGCATGGCCCAGAGGCCGGCGTTGTAGGAGGTGCCGCAGGCGATGACGCGCAGCCGGGCCGGCGCGTCCGCCGAGTCCAGTTCCGGGATGGACACCTCCAGCCGCTCAAGGTTGACGCGGCCGGACATGCAATCGGCAATGGCGCGGGGCTGCTCAAAAATTTCCTTGAGCATGAAGTGTTTGAAGCCGCCCTTTTGGGCCGCCTGCAAATCCCATTCGATGCGTTGCGGCTTTTTTTCCAGGGGTTGCAGGGTGTCAATGGAAAAGACCTCCCACGATGTGGGCGTGATGCGGACGATTTCGCCGTCCTCCAGAAACACCACATCGCGGGTGAAGGGCAGAAAGGCCGGGATGTCCGAAGCGACGAAATTTTCTCCGGCCCCGATGCCCAGCAACAGCGGAGCCGACTGGCGGGCGGCGTAGACCACATTCGGCTCGTCCGGGCTCAGCAGGGCGAGGGCGTAGGCGCCATGGGCCTTTTGGAGCGCCCCGGCAAAGGCTTCCAGCAGAGATAGCCCTGGTTTTAACTCGTCTTCGATGCAGTTGACCAGAACCTCGGTGTCGGTTTCCGACGAGAAGCGCACGCCTTTGGACAGCAGGTCGTTTTTGCGTTCCTGGTAATTTTCTATGATGCCGTTGTGCACGATAGCCAGTTTTCCGTAGCAGGAAAGGTGGGGATGGGCGTTATCTTCCGTGGGCGCTCCGTGGGTGGCCCAACGCGTGTGCCCCATGGCCGTTGTGGACAGCGAAACTTCCCTGCCGGCCAGTTTGTCTTCCAGCAGTTTCAGTTTGCCCTCGGCGCGGATGACGTGCAATTCGCGGTTTTGCACGAAGCAGACGCCGGAAGAGTCATAACCCCGGTATTCAAGGCGCTTCAGGCCCTCCATAACCAGGGGAACGGCGGGTCTGTGCCCGGTATAGCCGATAATGCCGCACATGGCGTTTCTCCTTAAAGTTCCGGCCGGAACAGCCGATAAGATCGTAGCGGGATGTCTGCCGCAAGCCGTGCCCTGGAAGACGGCGGTCGGCTTCGGCGGTCCAGGAAGAAGCCGCCGCCTTTTGGACGGGCGGTAAAAATGGCGAGGCCGCACCCGGCGCCATTCGGCGGCCGGGTATAATTAGCGTGTTTTTCCCCGCTTGAAAAGAGCGGGAGTGGAAAGCCAGCAATTCTCATTTTGTTGAAGCCAATTTGATCGCATGTGGGCTCTGCCCACACCCGCCAGGGCCGCAAAAAGCTCATAATGAGAATTGCTGTTTTTCTAGATTTATTCTTGATTTTAGTGCAAGATAGTCGTATGTAAACGCAACCGTACGCCTTAAAGAACTCGGAGGGACCATGCCCCAGGTAGCCGCCAGGATCAGTGACGAGCAGGAGCGCTGGCTTAAAGACTACTTTCGCACCAAGAGCGCGGGCGCGGAATTTATTCTGCCTTGGGCTGTGGATACCTTTTTCCGGGCCATCATGTCGCTCAAAGGGTCATTCAGCCCGGCCGAGTTGAAGACCATTGTCGAGGCGCACAAAGAAGTGCGTCTTCTGCCCGACACCACCCGTGGCTCCTACCTTTTGCTGCGCGTCATGGACGCCTGCGAGATCAACAACCTGCACGCTGTGCACGGCGCCAGCAAAACGGCCCTTGAAGCCAAGATAAAACG